>NZ_JBHVFF010000037.1:0-41063 GCF_042801895.1 Streptomyces sp. NPDC057543
GTCCTGCTGCCGGCCCTTCACCGGCTGGCGGTACGCCCCGGAAAACCCCGAGGCCGACGCCGGGTTCGACGACTCGTCCTGGCGGCTCTGCGACCTCACCACGTCCCACAGGTGGCGCGCGAAGAGCACCCTCCTGGGCCAACGACGCCTTCAAGTCGGCCCGTGGGCTGACCGCGGCCGGACTCGACGGCGACGCCACCGTGCTTGCCTGGCGCATCCAGGGCGGGACCGGGGACGAACCCGTCCGCGGACCGCTCAACGCCGGTGGATATACGAAGAACCGGGCCGGGTGGCATCTGCCTGGCTTCTCCGACACCAGTGGCAGCCCGCCGACCTGCCGCGGGACTGGACCCGCCAGGGCGTCGCCCGGTACCGCACGACGTTCCGCCTCGACCCGGACGACAAGGAAAACGGCCGTCGGAGCCGTGGATATGCCCCGACGGTCCCGCACGCCGTTCTCCCAGGTCAACCCTCGAATCCGCCGATCACGTGTGTCTGCCTACCGATGAAGTCGGGAGACCCCGGCGACGATGGCCCGTGAAGCCGAACCCCACGCCGGCGTTGCGAGATACCACCGCACGATCGCCCGCATCCAATCCCCAACATCTCTGCCGTGTATATGTGCGTTTCGCTAGGCTTCCCCGCATGCTGGCAGAGCAGGGGGAACAAAGTGTCGGAACGTTACCGCACCGGGAGGACCACCGTCGTGGACGGACGCGATCGGGTGGGTAAGCCCCTGTACGAGCGCCAAAACGAGGTGGTCGCTGCTCGGAATGCGGTGGAGGGGATCTGCGCAGGCGGCGGGGACGGCGAAGGCAAGCAGGGTGGGCTGCTGTTCTTCAGCGCTGCCGCCGGGCTGGGCAAGACGACCGTGCTGGCCGAGGTCCGGCGCATCGCCACTGCCCGCGGCTGCACTGTACTGTCTGCCCGAGGCGGCGAGCAGGAGCATACCGTCCCCTTCCATGTCGTACGCCAGCTGCTGCAGCCCGTCCTCGCTTCCTGCACCGAGGCCGAGCGTCGCGAGATATTCGGCGGGTGGTACGAGATCGCCGGCCCGGCCGTTGGTCTGTTCGCTCAGCAGACCGGTACCGCCGCCCCGGACCCGCAGGGCGTCCGGGACGGTCTGGACTGGGTCGTCACCCAGCTGGCCGTGCGACGGGCACCGATAGTGATCGTTCTCGACGACGCCCATTGGGGTGATCTGGAGTCACTCGCCTGGCTCGCCGCGTTCGCGGTGAGAGCGCAGGAACTTCCCATGCTGGTGGTCCTCGGCTACCGCCCGGACGAAGTGCCCACCGAGGCCGCGACGTTCCGCGAACTGATCGACGGCCGCAGCGGACGCCCGATCCCCCTGCACGTTCTCAGCCCGGAGGCCGTGGGCGAACTGGTGCGAAGTTCGCTCGGAGCGGAAGCCGACGACCTCTTCTGCCGCGAGTGTTGGGCGGTCACCGGCGGCAACCCCTACGAGGCCGTCGAGCTCATCGCCAAGGTCCAGGACCGCAGCCTCGCCCCGAACGCGGAGTCGGCTTCCCTGTTGCGTGACCTCGCTGCGAGCGCACGCGGCGCCGGACTGGTCAAACGGCTGGAGAGGCTCGGCCACGCCTCTGTCCGGCTTGCCTGGGCCGCCGCGGTGCTCGGCACCGAGATCTCCCCGGAGCTGGCCGCAGCAGTGGCCGGACTGCCACCGGCCGAGGCCCAGGACGCCGTGGACCGGCTGCGCGTCGCCCGTATTCTCACCGGCAGCCGGACACTCGAGTTCATCCATCCACTCGTCGCCACCGCTGTGTACCAGGCCATCCCGCCGACCACCCGCACCGCGCTGCACGGTCAGGCCGCCTGGGCGGTGGCCGACGCGGGCCTTGGCGTCACAGCCGCCGCTCGGCATCTGCTCGAGACCCATCCCGAGGACGACCCACACACCGTCCTTCAACTGCGCGCTGCCGCGCGCGAGAATCTCCGTCTTGGCGCGCCCGACGCGGCTCGACGCTGTCTGGAACGTGCGCTGCGCGAACCGCCGGCGCCCGAGGATCGCGCGGGCGTGCTCTACGAACTCGGCTGCTCTGCCCTGCTCACTGCCCCGGCCGTCACCGTCAATCACCTCACGGCAGCCCTGGAGCAGCCCTTCCTGGACCCCGCGCTCAGGGAGGACGCCACCTTCCGGCTGGCTCAGGCATTCGCCCACAACGATCAGCCCGCCAGAGCGGCCGCCGTCGCGGGCGCCGAGGCAGCACAGGCAAAGTCCGCTCGAGCGCGGCTGCGCCTGCAGGCAGCGCATTATCTGTGGCTGGCCTTCGACGCGCACGAGGCGCAGGCGTCCGAGCGCTCCCGTCGGCTCGTACAGCTTGCCGAGCACGTGCCCGGAAAGGACATCGAGGAGCGGGCCCTGCTGTGCGTTCGAACCTGGGACGCGATGTTGCGCGGGGAGCCGACCGCGAACACGCTGGCCATCGCCGCACGTGCCCTGGGACTGAGCTACACCGACCCGGACTGGGGTTTCGAACTCCCGAGCCTGACCGCGCTCAGCTACATGTACGCCGACGAGTGCGACCGCGCGGAAGAACTGTTCAGTTCGGCCATCGCAGAGTGCGAGCAGGTCGGGTGGAGTGGTGCCCACCTCTCTTTCGGCTTCACTCTCCTCGGCCTGGTCTGGTTCCGGCGCGGGATGCTCGTCGAAGCAGAGGACTGCGCGCGTGAGGGAGTGCGCCTGGCAGAGCGGGTGGGCCCCCGGGTGCCCGCCCAATGGTATGCCGTCGGACTGTTGCTGGACGTCCTGCTGTCCCGGGGCCGCGTCGAGGAGGCGCTTCGCGTCGCCGAGACGTACGACTTCGCGCCCCCCTACCCGAACGCGGTGGCCTTTCCCGACTCCCAAACCGTCTACGGACGACTGCTTCTCGCCCGTGGTCTGCGCGAGGAGGCCGTGGCACAACTCACCGCGGCCGGGAAACGGCTGGAAGCCAAGGGCATCCTCAACCCGACCTGGTGTCCCTGGGCGGGATATCTCGCCATCGCCATCGCTGAGGAGGACCCCCAGGGCGCCCGCGCCCTCGCAGCGGAGATGCTGCGTCGGGCAGAGCGCTATGGCACGCCCACCGCCATCGGTGAGGCGCTGTACTTCGGCGCGGCGGTCGCCGAGGACGGGCAGGCGCTGCCCCAGCGAGAGCGCGCGGTGAAGGTACTGAGCCGGTCCCCCAACCGGCACGCGTACGCTGAGGCGCTGATTGACCTCGGCGCGGAGCTCAGGCGCGACGGCCGCACCGGCAGGGTAGCCGAGCTGCTGTTCGAGGGTATCGAGCTGGCGGACCGATGTGGTGCCGACCATCTCGCTGAGCGAGGCCGTGCGGAGATGGCCAAGGCGGGGCTGCGGCTGCATCGGCAACGCACTTTGGCGCAGCGTCGGGTGAGCGCCGCAGAGCAGGGCTGACCTCGAGCGAGGCGACGGGGTCGGCCCCCTGAATGGGGCCTGTGTGATGTCGTGATCAATCTTGCAGATCCGGATCCGCCTGGAAGGCGGATCCGGTGGGAAGACGATCGCGACGCGCAGGGAACTCACCGACGAACAGTGGAAGTTGATCTAGCCGTTCCTGCCGATAGCTGAGTACGGCCCGCACCCCGAGCGGCTGCGGGATCAGTTTGATGTGGTGATCTGGCGGTTCAGGACAGGCGCGCAGTGGCGTGAGATGCCGGCCGTGCTTCACAGGCGGCACCCGCTGCCCGGGACGGTAACGATCACCGGCGGGTTGCCAAGCTTGGCACACAGCTTGCTCATCGTGACCTTGACGACGGTGGTGAACGGGTCGGTGTTGGCGTCCCACGCCTTCTCCAGGAGCTCCTCGGCGCTGACCACCGTGCCCCGCGCCCGAATCAGCACCTCCAGCACCTCCAGCACGGCGTACTCCTTGAGGGACGGCGGCAGGTAGCGCCCGTCACGGTGGGTCTGTCGGAGCCCGGTGTCCAGTGTGATCCCGGCGCGTTCCAGCACTGGCGGCAGCGGCGGACCCGCCCGTCGGCGCCGACGATTCGCGCGGATCTACACCACCCTCGGAACCCAGGACCCCCTCTACCGGCGCTTCTGTCTCTACCGCGAATCTGTCGCCGGGCGCCTACTGCCCCAGCGCGCGGGGGAGCGCACTGGGGGCGGTGGTCGGCCAGTGGCCCACTACAGCAGGTGATCGGCCTTGCCGGCCTTGATGTCGCGGATCATCTGCTGGAGCGCCTCGCGGCTGTCGGTGAGGTAGTGCGCCTCGGCGCCGACGACAGCGATGTAGCTGTTGCCCCGGTCGTCCGTCCCGAGGCGGTAGCAGCTGGCGCCTTCGCCGCAGAATGGCTGTTCCCACGTGACGTCCTGCATGGTGACTCCCCTCAGAGGTGACGTGCGATGCCATGGATGAAGTCCCGTGACTGCTGAGGTGGCAGCGCGATGCGCTCCATCCAGTCGAGGTGTGAACGATACTTCGCCAACTGTTCTTCCCCGTAAAGGAATTCGGGGCCATGGGTGCTGTCCACCTGAACTGTGTCCAGCTGAGGCACAGGGCCCTCTGCGTAGTTGACCGTCTGCCCCGCACCGGGGAATGCGCCGGCATCGAAGGGGATGACTCGCAGCGTGATGTGACGGCTTTCGGAGACCGTGAGCAGGTGATCGAGCTGAACGCGGGCCACCTTGCGACCGCCGAACTGCATGCGTAGTGCTGCCTCGTGTATGACGCCCACGTACTCGGGCGAGGCGGTTCCTTCCAGGATCTGTTGTCGTTCCACCCGGTGGGCCAGCCGCAGGGCGACTTCGTGTTCCGGGAGGGCGGGGACGACCACGCGGAAGACAGCCAGGGCGTGGTCGCTGGTCTGGAGGATTCCCGGGATATGTACGGAGTGAGCGGTCCGCATCCGTAGAGCGTTGGCTTCCAGCTCTGCGATGTCGAGGAGTCCTTCAGGAAGCGAGTCACGGTACCGCTCCCACCAACGCCCTCTCGCTGGCCTCGTCATGCCTGCCAGCGCCTCGATGTACGCGTGGTCCTGGCAGCCGCATGCGTGGGCAAGAGTGCGCAGCCGGTCCTCGCTGATGGCTCGGATGCCCTGCTCGATGTTGGAGAGTCTGGAACGGTCGACCCCGAGAAGCCTTGCTGCGGTCTCGGCGGAGACGTCGGCAGCCAGCCGCATCTTCCGGAGTTCACGGCCCAGGCGCTTCTGCCGCTCGGTCGGGGACGTTCGCGATGCCATGTCAGTCCTTCCGTGCCCTTGTCCGTGAAGTCTGCCGTGTGGATGGCGCCTTGAGCCACGCAAGGGTCAACTTTTCTGGATTGAGTGGCCAATATGACCCATCGCACTCTACGTTCAGTAGTGCACCGCTCACGCAACGACGAGCCGGAAGTGCATCACGCGGTCCTGCCCGCACTCTCCTTCCCTGGGAGGGGCGGGCCCGCGTCAGGGAGACAGGCCACTGCTCGTCCGCAGCGCAACAGCGTGAGCCACCTGTGCGCGCCCACGCGAAAGAGGGATACCGCCAACTCGCCACCCGTATCAGGGGAGTCAGCCATGCACTCATATTCATTCACCGCACTTTGCCCGGTTCTCGCCGAGGCGCGTACGACGGGCCTGTATCCGCACCCCCATCCGTATCCCCACGCCCATCCGAATCCGCGCTCGGCCGCACTCCACAGCCCGCACCAGCAACTCCCACAACTCTCGCAGCCCTACCTGCGCTCCAAGGGTCGCTCCGCGCGCGGCCTCTGGCTGAGCTTCACGCTGCCGGGCGATGTCCGTAGCGCGTTCATCGGGCGTACGGCGATCGCCGCGGCGCTGAAGGCGTACGGGCTCGCCCCGTACGTCTGGCCGGTCACGCACGCTGCGGCCGAACTCATCGCCGTCACGGCCAGGATGAGCCCGGGAAAGGAGCTGTACGTATCCCTGCGCCACCGGGACGACGCGCTGCGCCTCCTCGTCTGGGACCAGCACCCCCACCACCCCGAACCGGACATGGCCACGCTCTGCGAGACGCGGCGTCGGCGGGCGCTCTGGCTGCTGGCCGCTGTTGTGGACGACTGGGGCGGGGAGTGGGGTGCCTGCGAGGCCGACCCGCCGCAGCTGGGCATCAAGTCGTGGGTGAGGTTGCCCCGTTGAGGCTCCGTCCTCATGGCGTCTGCCATGCGGTTGGCCGGTCCCCGCCCCGCCCACGTCTCGGCGGGCGGCGGCGCGAGCGCGGGAGCCGGCGTCAGCGGACGACGTCGAAGACGTTCTTCTGCAGACCGTTGGAGTACGCCTCGTGCTCGACCAGCTTCAGCTTCTGGGCGTCCTTGTCCGTGTCGCTGAACAGACGCTTGCCCGCGCCGAGGAGCAGCGGGAACACGAGCAGGTGGTAGCGGTCGATCAGGCCGGCGTCCGAGAGGTTCCGGTTGAGGGTGGCGCTGCCGTGGATGATGATCGGGCCGCCCTCGGTCTCCTTCAGTGCGGCGACCTCGTCGAGCGAGCGCAGGATCGTGGTCTCGCCCCAGTTCGAGACCAGGGCGTCCTCGGTGAGGGTGGTGGAGACGACGTACTTCGGCATCGCGTTGTAGTCGACGAAGTCCTCCATGCCCGGCCAGACCTGGCTGAACGCCTCGTAGCTGACCCGGCCCATCATCATCGCGGTGGCTTCCTGCTGCTCACGGCCCTTGATCTCGAATGCCTCCGGGAGGAACTCCATGTCCTTGAAGGTCCATCCCGAGTTCCGATATCCGGGCTCGCCGCCCGGGGCCTCCACTACGCCGTCGAGCGAGACGAAGGCGGTGCTGATCAGGGTGCGCATCTGAGATCTCCCAATGTCACGCGGCTGGTTCGCAGCAGTTCGGACGGTGCACGCGTCGACCGGCTTCGTGGCTGCGGTGCACCAACTATCTATGACGAACTGACCGCCGATCGTGGAGAAACTCATCGGTCACCACCGAAACGATCAACGATCAGGGCCCCGATGCGCTGCGGGGCTCTTGGGCGTCGAACCGGGGTACGGGCTCACCGGGAGCCGGGGCCACCAGTCGGAGCCTTGGCCGTGACGAGCAGGCCGGTGAGCAGGCCGGCGAGCAGCGTGAGGCCGACCGCCCACCAGAGGATGACGGAGTAGCCGCCCAGGACCGCCCTGTTCATCTCCCGCACGACGCTGGGCAGTGCTGCCGGAAGCTCCTGTCGGCCGAACAGGATGCCTTGTTCGGCTGCTTTGGCAAAGCCCTCAGGAGTGCCTGGCGTGTGATCGATCCGGGCGGCGACTGCCGAGGCGAGGATGCCGCCGAACAGGGGCGAGGCGGCCCAGCCGCCCGACTGCTGGGCCATGCTGACCATCGCAGAGGTCCCGCCGGAGTCCTGCGGGGAGATCCCGCCGGTCGCGGTGGCGAAGAGCGGCACGAAGGCCAGGCCGAGACCGAAGCCGATGAGGAGAGTGCCGGGAAGCACCTGGTTGGCGTACGTGCTGTCGGCGTCGAGGCCGGTCAGGAGCGCCAGGCCGATCGCCGCCAGCACCAGGCCCGGCACGATGATGTTGCGGGGTGCCACCCGGCGGTACAGGCGGGCGGAGACCTGGGTGGAGGCGATGACGACCGCACCGGCCATGGGCAGCAGGGCCAAGCCGGTCTCGGACGGGGCATAGCCGAGGGCACCCTGCAGGTACCTGGTCAGGACCAGGTACTGGACGAACATGCCCATGCTGATGAAGGTCAGGGCGAGGCAGGAGCCGAAACGGTTGCGGTCCTGGAAGACGTACGGCGGCAGGAGAGGGCTGGTCGTTCTGGTCTGCCACCAGGCGAAGAGCAGGAGCAGGGCGAGTCCGCCCACGAGGAGGATCACGACCAGGGGGTCGGTCCAGCCGTGCGACTCGGCCCGGTTGAAGCCGAGGACGAGGGCGACAAGCCCGGCGGAGCCGAGCAGCAGGCCCGGCACGTCGAGGCGGGCAGGGGTGCGGACCGGAGTGTCGTGCACCAGGGCGGCCGCACCGATCAGGGCCATCACGGCGAGCGGGACGCCGGCGTACAGGGACCAGCGCCAGCTCAGACCGTCGATCAGCCATGCGTTCGCGTACAGGCCGATCGCCGTCCCGCCGCCGGCGATCGCCGCGTAGATCCCGAAAGCCCTGCCCCGTTCCTTCGGATCGGTGAAGCTGGTCGACACCAGCGCCAGCACGGCCGAGGAGAGCAGCGCGGCGGACGCGCCCTGCAGGGCGCAGGCCCCGATGAGCATGCCGAAAGAAGAGGCCGAGCCGCCGATAGCGCACGCCACGGCGTAGCCGGCGAAACCGGTGATCAACATCCGTTTGCGGCCGAGGAGATCAGCAAGGTGTCCGCCGAGCAGCAGCAGTATGCCGAATGCCAGCCCAGAGGCGATGGGTATCGAGTCCAGGTCGTCGGCAGAGGGGTGCAGAGCGGCGTAGATCGACGGGAGCGCCATGCTCGTGGTCGCCGTGCCGAGCAGCACCAGCAGCTGTGCCAGCGTGGTCACCCCCAGTCCCCACCACCGCCTGGGGTGCGGGACCTGGGCACCGGCCGGGGCGGGGGGTATGGGCAGGCCGCCGGGCACCGGGCCCGCGGATGGTGTGAATCCCGGAGGACCACCGCCCGGCGCCGCCGGGGTCGTCGGGGTGTACGCGGGAGGCGGGGGAAGTGGCTGGGGCTGCGGGGGACGCTGGGCCTGGGCAGGGATGCGCGGGTCCGGCTGTGCGGCCCGCGCCTCCGGAGTGAAGTCCAGCAACTGGGCGGCATGACGCCCGAGTTGGGCGAGCACCGAGCCGGGTAGCCATTCGCCGTCCTGGTCGGTGGCCGTGCGGGCGGCCACGTCGGCGGGCGTGGGCCGCTGTGCCGGGTCCTTGTGCAGGCATTCCCGTACGAGACCGACGAGCGACTCCGGTACGCCGGTCAGGTCGGCCTCCTCCTCCGCGATCCGGAAGAGGTGCGCGTTCAGGCCGGTTTCCGTGGCGCCGAAGAGGAGGCGGCCGGTGGCGGCGTAGACGAGGACGGCACCCAGGCAGAACACATCGCTGGCCGCGGTGAGTTCGAGGCCGCGCACCTGCTCGGGCGACATGAAGCCGGGGGAGCCGATGAGCATTCCGGTGCGGGTGTGGAGGCTGTCCCCGGCGAGGCTGTCCATGGCCCGTGCGATACCGAAGTCGATGACGCGCGGGCCGTCCACCGTCACCAGCACGTTGGACGGTTTCAGGTCGCGGTGGATCAGACCCGCCCCGTGGACCGACTGCAGAGCCACTGCCAGGCGGTTGGCGAGCGTGCGGACGGAGTGCTCGGGCAACGGCCCGAAGTCCTTGGCGACCACGGTGGTCAGATCGGGCCCGGGGATGTACTGGGTCGCCACCCAGGGCACCGGGGCCTCGGTGTCGGCGTCGAGCACGGCTGCCGTCCAGGTCCCGCCCACCCGCCGGGCAGCCGCCACCTCGCGGGCGAACCGCTTACGGAATTCCGGGTGCTGGGCGTGCTCGGCCTGCACCACCTTCACGGCCACTGTCCGTCCGGCTTCCGAGCGGCCCAGGTACACCAGCCCCATGCCACCCGCTCCCAGACGGGCTATCAGACGATACGGGCCGATGCGTGCCGGATCCTCGGTGATCAATTGGTCCACGGCAACAAAGTAGTTGAGGAG
This sequence comes from Streptomyces sp. NPDC057543, assembly GCF_042801895.1. Taxonomy (NCBI): domain Bacteria; kingdom Bacillati; phylum Actinomycetota; class Actinomycetes; order Kitasatosporales; family Streptomycetaceae; genus Streptomyces; species Streptomyces sp. NPDC057543. The sequence goes on from NZ_JBHVFF010000037.1 coordinate 9,601, forward strand.
CCTGGACCCCGGTGCCGATTCACGGTGAATGAATCCGCCCTCGGCCGTACCGCGCAGCCGTACCCGCAACTGCCGTAGCTCCCGCAGCCCTGCCCGCACTCCAAGGGCCGCTCCGCGCGCGGCATCTCGCCGAGCTTCATGGCGCGCCACCGGAGCATGGGGGTCTAGAAAAAACGTGACACTCAGGGGGCCGGATGTCACGTTCCAGGGCAAGGGCCAACCCCCGTCGGCACAGTGATGCCGCTCCGGGGAACGCGTACGCCATGGCCCAGCCGGACGATCAGGCAGGCGTGCGTATCGAGGCGTTGGTGGCCGTCGGGCGGGAGCTGGTCCGGAGCGATCCCGACAGGGCGAAGCAGCTCTTCCGGGAGGCCGAACAGATCGCTCGGGAGACTGCCGACCCCGGGAGGAGCGGATGGGCCGAAGCGACCATGTCCCTGGCCGAGACCGATCCGGCACGGTGCAGGAACATCGCACGCGGCATCACCGATCCGAACCTGCGCCGAGACACCTTGTGTGCCCTGGCCGAGACGCTGGCGCTGATCGACGCCCGGCAGGCCGCCCACCTGGCCGTCGAGCCGCCGCTCACCAACGGCGCCGACCAGGCCCTGGCAGAGCTCGTACGCGCGATGGTGGAAGAGGCGGCCGAACACGCCGGGCGTGCCGGGTAGCGTGCATGGCCCCACGCACCGGTCGGGGAGCGCCGGACGAAGGACGCCGTGCGGGACGTACGCGTACGCATGGGCAGCGCGGCGCGGCTGCCTCCGGCCAGGGCGAGCGGTTGACCTGTATGCCCCGCTCGGATGGCAGGAGGGAGCCGCCTCGCATAGCGTGACAGCCGACTACGCAAGATGGTCGAGCGCGTCGGGCGGGAGACGGAAAACCGATGGGAATCCCGAGTACGAATCCGGCTGAACACCCCGGCCGGGGCGGCGGCCTCCCGCCCCGTGCCCCCTTGACCCGCGGAGGCCGGACGTGAACCTCGGCCTGCACTACTGGAACTACTCGACACCGGCCGACCCCGCCCTCATCGCGCCGACCCTCGCGGAGTCGGTGCGCATCGCCGAGCAGGCGGGGATCGCGTCGTTCACCGTGATGGACCACTACTTCCAGATGGAGACCGGGCAGACCGTCGCCGACGAGCCCATGCTGGAGGGGTACACCACGCTCGGCTACGTGGCGGCGGTGAGCGAGCGCATGACGCTCGGCCTGATGGTCACGGGGGTGATGTACCGGCACCCCGGACTGCTGGCGAAGATCGTCACCAGCCTCGATGTGCTGTCGCGCGGCAGGGCCAGACTGGGCATCGGCGCCTCCTGGTACGAGCGGGAGCAGTACGGGCTCGGAGTGCCCGTGGTTCCGGTCGCCGAGCGCTTCGAGCGGCTGGAGGAGACGATCCTGATCTGCCTGCAGATGTGGAGCGACGACAACGGCCCCTTCCGCGGCCGTCACTACCAGCTCGCCGAAACACTGTGCGTGCCCGAGCCGATCGGCGAGCGCCCGTCGATCATGATCGGCGGCGGGGGCGAGAGGAAGACGCTGCTCCTGGCCGCCCGGTACGCGGACGCCTGCAATCTGTTCGCCACCGGCCAGGAGGAAGTGGCCCACAAACTCGATGTGCTGCGCGCCCACTGCGCCGCGGAGGACCGGGACTACGACGCCATCACAAAGACCGTGATGTACAACGGCCCGGTGCTGGACCGGCCGGACGTGTTCCTCGCCGACGCGGAGGCGTACGCGCGCCTGGGCATCAGCGAGATCCAGGTGCTGCCGGACCGGCACCCGGTCAGCTTCACCCACCAGGTCGCCGAGCACCTCGTACCCGCGATCGCCGGGATCGGTTAGCCGAACGCCGCGCGACGCGGGTTCGATCGCGACCCGCCGCCGAGGCACGGTGCGCGGGCACGCGAGCCCGGCGTGATCCAAACGAAAGACCCTAGGTCCCGGTGGTGCCGTCGACGATCTCCCGGATCACGTCGAGGTGGCCGTTGTGCCGGGCGGTCTCCTCGACCAGGTGCAGGACGATCCAGCGCAGATCCGGGTAACGGCCGTCGCTGCGTGGACGTTTGGCCGGCGTGTCCAAGTCGTGGGAGGCGACCAGTTCGCGGTAGCGGGCGGTCCGTGCCGCGTACTGCGACAGCACATCGGCGAGCGGCATGTCCACCGCGATGCGCATCTCGCGGTCGGGGTCCTCGTCCGTCCAGGGGCCTTCGTCCTCGCCGCCGAGGAAGACCACCTCGAACCAGTAGTACTCGACCCAGCTGAGGTGGTTGATCAGCCCGGCGATCGTCATCAGCGGGGAGCCCGGCAACGGGGCCCGGCGGGCATCGTCCGGCGAGACGCCCTCGCACTTCGCGCGTGCGGTGTCGCGTACGTAGTCGAGGAAGGTGGCCAACTGGGTGCGCTCGTCCCATGCGGGAGGCGAATCGGTGCGTGTCATCGCCGTACACCATGGGCGATTCACCGGCCATTGTCCATCGGATAGTCCAAGGGGGACGGACACCGGCCGGTGGCCCCGACGCGGTGGGGCAGGGGGACTTGAGTCCCCCCGGAAAAGGGGGTCAGGCCCAATGCTCCCGGAGTCGTCGCACGACAGACTGATCTCTGCCGGGACCAAGAGGCCACTCGCAGGAGGCAGCAGTCATGACCGCACCAGCACCGCCCAGACCCTGGCAGCCGCCATTGCGGGGACTCGCCCTGGTGGCGCAGAAGGTGCCACAGCTCGCACTCTTCGTCCTGATGGTGATCTCCCTCGTCTATCTCGGGCTCGGCGCGGGCGTGCTGCTCCTGCCGCTCGTCGTGGCGGGTGTACGGAAACTGGCGAACCGGTCGCGACGTCTCGCGCACATCTGGTCCGGGGTGAGGATCTCCGAGCCGTACCTTCCGCTGCCGGCCCGCGAGCCGGGATTCGCGGGCCGGTGGCACCGGTGCCGGCACCTGCTCTCCGATCCCGCCACCTGGCGGGACATGCTGTGGACGATCGGCGATCCCGTCGTCGGCACCGTGCTCGCGCTGCTGCCCGCGGCGCTGCTGGTCTACGGGCTGGAGGGCCTGGTCTTCCCGTTCGTCTGGGACGACCTGGTGTCGGCCGGTTACGAGGACCACTACGCCGGTCTGTTCCCGGTGAGCGGCGAGCGGGGCGCGGGCACCTGGCTGATGCCCCTGGCGGGCATCGGGTTCATCGGCCTCGGCCTCTGGTCCGGACCCCGGCTCCTCACCGCCCACGCCCGGTTCACCCGCAAGCTGCTGGGTCCGCGCCCCGGGGCCGAACTCGTCGCCCGCGTAGGCCATTTGACCCGGACGCGCGGGGCGGTCGTGGACAGCCAGGCGGCGGAGCTGCGCCGCATCGAACGCGATCTGCACGACGGGGCGCAGGCCCGGCTGGTGGCCATGGGCATGAATCTCGACGCCGTCGAACAACTCCTGGACACCAACCCGGAAGCCGCGCGTGCCCTGTTGGCGCAGACGCGGGACTCGTCCTCGAAGGCGCTCGGCGAACTCCGCGACCTCGTCCGGGGAATTCATCCACCGGTTCTCTCCGACCGGGGACTGGGCGACGCCGTACGCGCCCTGGCGCTGGACAGCCCTCTCCCGGTCGACGTCGTCGTCGATCTGCCGGGGCGGCTGGACGCACCGGTCGAGTCCGCCGCGTACTTCGCCGTCGGTGAACTGCTGACGAACACGGCGAAGCACGCCCGTGCCGGACGCGTCTGGATCGACATCCGGCACGACGACGACGCGTTGCGCATCAGCGTGAGCGACGACGGGATCGGCGGTGCGAACGCCTCGGCGGGGACCGGGCTGCGCGGAATCGAGAGCCGCATCGCCGCATTCGACGGCATACTTGCCGTGAACAGCCCCCGGGGCGGACCGACGATGGCGACCATGGAGATCCCGTGCGCATTGTGCTCGCCGAAGATCTCTTCCTCCTGAGGGAAGGCCTGGTCCGGCTCCTGACGGCCCACGGATTCGAGATCGCCGCCGCCGTCGACAACGGCCCCGAGCTCCTGGACGCGCTCATCGAGCACCGGCCCGACGTGGCGCTCGTGGACGTACGTCTCCCCCCGACCTTCACCGACGAGGGGCTGCGCGCCGCCATCGAGGCGCGGACCAGGATCCCCGGACTTCCGGTGCTGGTGCTCTCGCAGTACGTGGAGCAGCTCTACGCCCGCGAACTTCTGGCGGACGGCTCCGGCGGGGTCGGCTACCTGCTCAAGGACCGGGTCTTCGACAGCCGGCAGTTCATCGACTGTGTGCGCCGGGTGGCCGCCGGAGGCAGTGCGATGGACCCGGACGTGGTGGCGAAACTCCTTGCGGGCAACGCGAGCGACGAACCACTGGCCCGGCTCACCGCCCGTGAGCGCGAGGTGCTGTCGCTGGTGGCGGAGGGCCGCTCCAACGCCGCCGTCGCGGGACGGCTCGGCGTCAGCGAGAAGGCCGTCACCAAGCACACGTCGAACGTCTTCGCGAAACTCGGCCTGGCACCCTCCGACGACGACAACCGCCGCGTCCTCGCCGTCCTCGCCTATCTGAACTCCTGAAATTCGCCGCCGTACAGGCGCCGTACAGCCTTCACGGGCGTGCCGCGCCCGATGAGGCATGACCTCATTCGGGGGAGAGGCCCTGGTTCCCGCCTGTCCGCGACGACGCGGACACACCGCTCGCCGGACACACCGCCCGTGACTCGCAGCCCCCACACCCGACCCTGGACGAGGAGCCCCCATGCCAAGACCGCACAGCTGGGCCGACCGGCTCGTGACTTCACCGGCCGGAAGGAAGGGAAAGTGGCTGACGCTGATCGCGTGGCTGATCATCATCGCCGTGTCCGTACCGCTCGCCGGAGAGCTGTCCGGCATCGAGAAGGACGAACTCACCGTCGAGCTGCCCCGCGGGGCCGAGTCCACCGAAGTCGCGGGCCTCGCCGACCGGTTCGCCGACGGCAGGATCTCGCTCGGCATCGTCGTCTACGCCCGCGCCGAGGGGCTCACCGCCGAGGACAGGGCGAAGGTCGCCGCGGACATCGAGGAGTTCGCCACGCTGGCGGCCGGACCGGTCGGGCCGGCCAGGCCCTCCGCCGACGGCAAGGCGCTCACCGCGCTGGTGCCCCTCGACAAGGTGGACGGCGCCGCGCTCGCGGACAACGCCAAGAAGGTGCGGGACCGGGCCACGGCCGGCCGGCCCGACGGCCTCGAAGCGAGGCTCACCGGCCCGGCGGGCAACTCGCTGGACGCCACCGACGCCCGTGAGTCGACCGGCCGCGCGCTGACCGTCATCACGGTCCTCGTCGTCGCCGGGCTGCTGCTGATCACCTACCGCAGCGCGATCCTGTGGCTGCTGCCCCTCCTCGTCGTGGGCGTCGCCCTCCTCACCACCCAGGCCGTCTCGTACCTCCTCGCCAAGGGCTTCGGCCTGACGGTCGGCGGCGGGAACGAGATCGTGGTGACGGCCCTGCTGTTCGGTGTGGGCACCGACTACGCGATGCTGCTGCTGGCCCGCTACCGCGAAGAGCTGCGGGTCCACGACGACCGGCACCTGGCAGCGCGGACCGCGCTGCGCCGGGCCGTACCCGCCATCGCCGCGTCCGCCGCGACCGTCAGCATCGGTCTGCTCTGCCTCACACGGGCGGACGTCGGTTTCAACTACACGCTCGGCCCGGCCGGCGCCATCGCCATCGTCTGCGGACTCGCCGCGATGACCACACTCTTCCCGGCCGTGCTGGTGCTGCTCGGACGCTGGGTGTTCTGGCCCCGCGTGCCGCGCGCCGGGGCGGCCGTGAAGAACGCCGGCCACCACCTGTGGGACCGGATCGGCGGCCGGATCTCCCGGCGCCCCCGCCTCGTGTGGATCGGCTCCGCTCTGGTCCTCACCGTCCTCGCGCTCGGCTCGCTCGGCCTGAGGACCGGACTCGACGACGAACACCTCGTGGTCGGCAAGCCGGGCTCGATCGCCGGCCAGGACCTCCTCGCCGCCCACTACCCGGCCGGACAGAGCCGGCCCGCCGAGGTCATCGGCAAGGCCGGTGCCGCTCCCGCGATCGCTGCCGCACTCAAGGGCATCGACGGGGTCGCCGAGGTCGCCCCGGCGGAGAAGTCCACCGACGGCACTCTCGCCGTCACGCGCGCCGTGCTGAAGGACAGTGCGGACAGTGCGGCCGCGGCCCGCACCGTGGACCGGATCCGGACCGCCGTGCACGCCGTGCCCGACGCCGACGCGCAGGTCGGCGGGCCCACGGCGATGGCCCAGGAGAAGGCAGCGGCCCAGGCCCACGACCGCGAGGTGGTGATCCCGCTGGTCCTCGCCGTCGTCTTCCTCGTCCTGGTGGCACTGGTACGGGCGCTGGTCGCCCCACTGCTCCTGATGGCGACCGTGGTGCTGTCCTACTTCGCGGCGCTCGGCATCAGCCGGCAGCTGTTCCAGCACGTCCTGGGCTTCCCGGCGGTGGACGTCCAGGTCATGCTGATCGGCTTCCTGTTCCTGGTGGCGCTCGGCGTCGACTACAACATCTTCCTCGTCCACCGCATTCGCGAGGAGGCCGGTCATCGCGGCCATCGCGCCGGGGTGCTCGCCGGCCTCACCTCCACCGGCGGAGTCATCACCAGCGCGGGCGCGGTGCTCGCGGCGACCTTCGCCGCACTGACCACCGCACCGCAGGTGGCGTTCATCGAGATCGGCCTCGTGGTGGCCATCGGTGTCCTCATCGACACCTTCCTCGTCCGGTCGGTGCTGGTCCCCGCCCTGGCCCTCGACGTCGGCCGTACGTTCTGGTGGCCGGGCCGGCCCGTTTCCACCGCTGTCGCACCATGGGCCGCCGAGGAGTTCTCCGCGCGCGCCGCGGTGGTCACGGACAGCGAAGGCCGTGGTGTCCGGTGCCCGTGACCGGCGGGCCCCGCTCATTGGGGCCCGCCCCTGGGCCCGTGGGCCCACGCCCGGGCAGGCGGGGCTCATTACGCTCGTACGTGACCGATCGTGAGCACATCCGACCCGGCGCCCGTCACGGGCGTCCGTCCGGCGCGCCCATACGCACGTTGATCTGCACCCTCCACCTGTATCCGTTCCCTGGGGTGATGTATCGATGAGTAACGGTTTCTTCTACTCCTACCACCTCGGCTGGAGCCGCCCGGACGCCGAGTCGCTCTTCGGCGATCTCGACGCCGCGGGGCTGCGGCTCAGCCACCCCGTCACGCGGCGGGTCACGCTCCTGGGCCCCGGACCCGATCCGTGGGGCACTCCCTCGTGGGTGACCAGGGAACAGCTCGTCCTCCTGGCCGGCCTGCAACGGATCGACACGGTCGACTTCGTGCTGTGGACGAACAGCGGAACCGACGTCCCGGCGCGCGTCCGGCGGATGAGGGACGGAGTCGTCGCGCTCGAATTCGGATTCGGGCGGCTGACACGGGACGAGCAGGAGGTGGCCGCGCGGGCGATCAGGGAGGCGATAGGGCGGGCCTCCGTGCTGTGCATCGGCTTCGTCGTCGACCGGGAGGGCGCTTCCGCGGCGACCGACTGGAGCGGAGTCGTCATCAACGGCACGACGTTCTTCGACAGTTGGCCGGACACGCTCGCCGTACGGCATGAAATAGCCGCGACACAGCCGCAGTTGTCCGGAGTGGCGTCGTTCGACCAATCGCCGTGGATGCTCTTCGGGAGCGAGGTCCCCAGCCGTTAGCGACCGGCAATGTGTGCCCGGCGGGGCGCCGACAGGTCAGAGCCACCCGCGCAGCGCCAGGAACCCCAGCAGCAGCCCCACCGCGAACACCCCCGGCACCACGGCGAACACCGCGGGCATCACCACCGGCCCCCACGCCCCCGGCCCCGCCACCGTGGCGTGCTTCGCCGGGTCCACCGGGTCGTAACTGACCCGGACCGGCGCCCCGACCGCGAAGCCGAACGGGCCCGGGGCATGGTCGGTGAACTCGATCTCGCGGCCGTCGCGGGTACGGAACGCGAAGACGTACTCGGTGACGTAACTCCGCTCCGTACCCGGCCCCCGGTCGACCGTCCGGCGGTCCGCGCACCGGCCCTCGGCGCGCTCGCCGTGCCGGACCAGCCGCAGCACCCGGCTCAGCCGCAGCGCCGACCGGACGGCGAACGCGCCGAGGAGGAGGCCGAGCAGAAGCAGGAACGTGGCCGTGCCACCGGGCAGGATCTGCATGAACGAGGGCCCCTGATCCGCTACTTGACCGTGATCGACTCGACGAACGCGTCGAGGTCCTGCCGGCTCAGCGAGCCCTTCACCGCATTGATCCGGACCAGGAACGGCACGTCCTTCGAGTCCATACCCGCCACCAGGACCCCGGTCATCCGGGTGCCTTGCGCCGGGGTCTGTTCCGTGCCGCTCGACGTGAACTCGTAATCGATCCTGCGCGCGCCGAGGGCGCCGTCGTCGCCCGCGAGCTGCACCTCAGAGGTCTCCTTGCGGGTCGCCCCGAGCCCGATGCCCGCGCCCGCCGCGGCCGCCGCCTCATCGGCGTCGTCCACGCCCGAGGCGAAATCGAGCTGCACCGAGACCATGCCGGTGCGCAGCCCGCCCTCCTCCTTGAGCGCGACGGCGGCGTTGGCCTTGGCACGGTCGGCCGCGGACTGCTCCTTGTAGCCCTTGTTCGCGGGGTAGCCGACGGAGAGGCTGCCGGTGTCGAGCCTGTCCCAGCCGTCCGGGAGCGCGGCGGCGTCGTCGCCGCCGCAGCCGGTGAGCAGGGCGAGGCCCATGACGGCGGCAGCGGCTGCGCCGATCGCCCGGGACATCTTCATCGTCGTCATCGCCTATCGCCTCGTCGTCGTGCGTGCTTGCCGCGCACCGTAGCCGTACTCGGTGTGTCGTGCGTGCTGCCGCGCACCGTAGCCGTACTCGGTGTACGGACTACTTCGCGCAGTAGCTGTACGGAAGGTACGAACGCTTGTCGCCCTGCGGAGCCCCGAGGAACTGCGCGTCCGTCAGTGTCTCCTTCTTGTGCTCGTCCGAGATGGAGAATCCCAGACTCATGCCGAGGGAGACCTCGAAGCCGAACTCCTGGGCGTCCGTCTCGCCGTTGTACTTCATGGTGCTCGACAGGCCGTCCTGGAACATCAGCTGGTCGAACGGGTCGGTTCCGGTGGGCTTCTGCTGCATGGAGTGGTCGCCGAACAGGTACTCGAACGGGGCGGTGTTGTTGCCGGAGCCGTCCAGCCACTGCTCGGCCACGGCGCGCTTGTCCTCGGTGGCCTGGTCCGTGTCCTTGCCGAAGACGATCGAGTTCGTCCTGACCTCGATGCCGGTCTCGCCGGAGGAGTCGGTGCCGCTGACCTTGCCGCCGCGCTTGTCCTTGCCCTTCTCGCCGTTGTCGCCGCTGATGTCACCCTTGTTCGATGTCGAGCCGTTCTCGACGGTCTGGGTCATGTCGATGCGGACGATCTTGCCGGTCTTCTGGTCGCGGGTGACGGTGACCGCCCCGGTCCGGCTGTCCTTCGCGGCGGCCGTGCCGCCGAGCGGGCCGGCCGAACCGCTGACCTTGCCCTCCAGGTCGAGCTTGGCGGTGTACGTGTACGACTCGTTGCCGTTGACGTCGTCCTTGGTGATGGTCACCTCGGGGGAGAACTTGGCCTTGCCGCCGAGCTTGGCACCGAGCTTCGCCTCGTCGCCCGCGCTGATGGAGAGGCCGCCGTCCGCGTACGCGTTGAGGCCGATCGTCGAGTACGAGATCTTCTTGTCGCCGATCTTGTCCTCGACGTCCTTCTTCTTGTCGGCCCACTTCATCCCGGAGTACCAGCCGCCGCCGTACCCGCCGCTGTACTTGGTGGAGGTCTCCCACATCTTCATTTCCTCGATGTCGTCCCGCATCTTCTTGGCGTCCTCCTCGCTCTTGAAGACCCAGGTGTCACCGTTGGTGATCTTGATGCCGCCGCCGACGTCCACATCGGCCTTGCCCAGCTTGCCGAGCTTGACGCCGGGGGTGCTGGCGGTGACGCCGGCCGAAGCGGCGTCGGTGAACGTCATGTAGACCAGCTTGTCGTTCTCGTCGACCTTGCCGTCGTTGTTCACGTCCGTCTTGGCCTGGCTGACCTTCTGCTGGAAGCCGTACTCGTTGCCCCACTCGAACCAGCCGATCTTGACCTTGTCACCGACGGTTTCGGAGATGCTGGAGACCTGGCACATCTTGGGCTCGTAGTCGGCGTCCGTCTTCGGCTTCGCGGTGGTGTCCCCGCCGCCGGTGGCGCAGCCGCCACCGCCGCCGCCCAGTGAACTGATCGCACAGCGGATGCGTTCGCCGATCTGCCCGCCGACCCCCGCCATGGCCATCGCGCCGATCATCGTGACGACGAGGACGATCACCCCGAGGTACTCCGTGGCGGTGGCCCCGCCGTCCCGCCAGGAGTACGGGTGGTACGGCGCCGGGGCGGGCTCCTCGTCGCGGTCGTCCAGCAGCCGGTCGACGGCCAGCCCCGCGGCCGAACCGGTCGCCAGCGTGACGACCGGCATCAACGTGCCCTCCAGGCCCACGAGATGCCAGGACACGGCGAATCCGTAGGCCAGCGCGGCCAGCGGGACACCCAGGGAGGCGAGCAGGGTCAGCGGCCGGGACTCGCGCCGCTCGTCGGGCAGGACGCGGGCCGAGGCCAGGACCGTGAGCACGGTCGTGATGACGTTCGGCACGTGCAGCAGGCCCAGGCGCCAGCCGAAGCTCGCCAGCCGCTCGTCGGTGGCGAGCATCTCGACGAGCCCGCGCGACACCAGATAACCGGCGGCGATGTAGACGAGGGCGCCGGCGGCCCAACTACGGGTCAGGGCGAAGAACACGCCACTGCCCGCGCCGGAACCACCCCCGCCGCCCGGTGGTATGCGGCCCCCGCTTCCGCTCTCCCAGCCCCCGCCACCACTCACGGTTCTTCCTCTCCGACGCCTACTTGACATGCCTGTGCCCGCAGTTCCGCAATTCGGGTGTGGCGTGAGCGTACGGGTGTACGAGCCGGGTGACCTGGGCCCTTGGCCCCAAACCCGGGCCCAACGAGGCATGGCGCCCGGCCCCCGAGGCGGAACGCGCCTTCGTCGGAGACGGGTTCCTCCTCGCCGCCGCGATGGCCGTCATCGCCACGCTCGGCACCGCTCAGGTCATAGCGCACGGCGCCATGCCGGGGCCCGACCGGCCGAGCGGGTAGACGGTGCCGGTGTCACGGCAGTTGAAGTCTTCGGGGCCCTGCCTGGTGATTACCGGATACGCCCGGAAATCGGCTGGCACTGCTGCGACACCGCCACGTACGGGCAGTTCCGCCGGATGCCACCGCCCTTCGGAGCGCGGGTCGGCCTCGTGCTGTTCGAGAAGGGCCGACTCCAGCCCGGCGAGGCGTCGTTGAAGCGCCTGATCGGTGAGCGCGGGACCGGCTCCCGGGCGATCCCCACCACGGGGGCGATCGGCGACGCCACCGTGATCACCTTGCGGTGAAATCCGACAACGACCGGTCAGGCCCGCGGCAGGGCCGACGGGACGCGGCAGGGCGCGCGGCCCGGAGTGTCAAGAACCCGGCCCCGCCGAGCCGGCCGGCGGCTCACCTTGCCCCGCCGCTTCCCTCCGTCTGGACGATCCGCACCCGCGCCCCGGGCCGCAGCCCCCACTTCTCCATCGCCCCGGCCTCCGACTCGATCACATGACGGGCCCTGAGCCGAGGCATCCCCAGCCGGCCCGGCTTCATCGTGTGGACCGCCACGACGTTGAACTTCCGGTCCAGATAAGCCACATCGATGGTGAACCGCATCCGGAACGAGTGCACGCTCCCGCACGGAGTGATCAGCAGGGCGCCGTCGATCCCGTCCTGCCCGAGCAGCCCCCGGCTCCGGGCCCGGTACGAGGCCGCGATCCGCAGCGGTATCTCCCACTCCTGACCGCCCGCCGCGTCGGTGACCGTCAACGTCCCCTTGCCATTGCGCCATTGACCCATGGCGATGAAGGTAGCGCCCGGTGACGGCTGCTGGGGTCTTTCGTTCGGATCACGCCGGATCAGGCGTGATGCAAGAGGGGCCCTGGGGCGCGAACGGTACGCAGTGGGCCCCAGGACCCATGACCCGTGCCCGGCGCCCGTCTAGGGTCGGCTCCGTGTACGCCATGCTGACAGTGCTCGCCGCACTCTGGGGCGCAGCGGCCGGACTGCTGGTCCCGCGCGCCGCCTACCGGTTCTCCGTCGAACCGGAGGACGACTGGCGGGACACCTGCCCGGCGGGCCACGCCCTGACCGGGGCCGGCCGCGGCTGGCTCGGCTCCACCCGGTGCGCCCGGTGCGCGGCGGCGGTGCCGGTACCCGCCCGCGCGGGCGACGAGCCGGGAGACCGGGGCGCCGGAGAGGACACCGTACGGCCCGCGGCGCGGTACGCCCCCGGCATCCTCGTCCCCGTCGTCACCGCCCTCGCCTGCGCCGTCCTCGCGGCGGCCACCGGCCTGCGGCCCGAACTCGCGGTGTGGCTGCTGCTGGCTCCCGTGGGCGTACTCCTCGCGACCATCGACCGCCGCGTCCACCGCCTGCCCGACCGGCTGACCCTGCCCGCCGCTGCGGCGGCCGTCGTGCTCCTGGGCGCCGCGGCGCTGCTCCCGGAGCACGGCGGATCCTGGCTGTCCGCCCTGCTCGGCGGAGCGGCCCTGGGTGCCTTCTACTGCCTGCTCTTCCTCATCAACCCCAACGGAATGGGCTTCGGAGACGTCAAGCTCGCCCTGTCGCTGGGCGCCGCGCTCGGCTGGTACGGCTGGGCGGTGGTGTTCGCCGGCGGCTTCGCCGGGTTCGTGCTCGGTGCGGTGTACGGGTTCGGGCTGATGGTCCTGAAGCGGGCCGGGCGCAAGACGGGCATCCCGTTCGGACCGTTCATGATCACGGGCGCGTTGCTGGGCATACTGCTCGGCGGCCTGTCCGCCTGACCGGCCCCCCCCACCAGGAGGAGGCGCCCGCCCGACGACCGCCCGGAGACCGGGGCCCGGCGGGCCACCGCCCGTATTGAGGTCGCGCGGGCCACCGCCCCGCTGACACCATGTCCGTATGTCCGAAGCACCCGCCGAAGCGGCAGAACGCGCACGGTTCGACGCCCTCGTCGAGGAGGCCGCCACCGTCTCCGTCGACGGCTGGGACTTCTCCTGGCTCGACGGCCGGGCCACCGAACAGCGCCCTTCCTGGGGCTATGCCCGCGCCATGGCGGACCGGATGGCACGGGCGAGCGCCGCGCTCGACATCCAGACCGGCGGCGGCGAGGTCCTCGCCGCCGTACCGAAGCTCCCGCGGCTCACGGTCGCCACCGAGTCCTGGCCGCCGAACATCGCCCGCGCCACCGCCCTTCTGCACCCGCTCGGCGCGGCCGTGGTCGCCGATGCGGATGAGCCGCCGCTGCCGTTCGGCGACCGCGCCTTCGACCTGGTCGTCAGCCGGCATCCGGTGACCACCTGGTGGGCGGAGATCGCACGGGTGCTCACCCCCGGGGGCACATACTTCTCGCAACAGGTCGGCCCGGCCAGCGTGTTCGAACTCGTCGAGTACTTCCTCGGCCCGCAGCCGCCCGAGGTACGCGACGCCCGCGACCCGGAGCGGGCCCGGGCCGATGCCGAGGCGGCCGGGCTCGACGTCGTCGATCTGCGGCTGGAGACGCTGCGCACCGAGTTCTTCGACATCGGCGCCGTCGTCTACTTCCTGCGCAAGGTGATCTGGATGGTGCCTGGCTTCACTGTCGAGGAGTACCGGCCACGACTGGCCGAACTGCACCACCGGATCGAGACCGAGGGGCCGTTCCTCGCCCACACCACCCGGTTCCTGATCGAGGCCCGCAAACCGGAGTAGGCCGGTCCCCCTGCTTTCGCCCGAACGGTGCGACCCTTGACGGTGAGCGCACGGGAGGGAACCGGCCATGTGGGTGGGGAACGAAGACGAGACACCGCGTGTCCCGGAGAAGGGCAGGACCGACTGGCTCAGAGGCGCACGGATCGTCGGAGTGCTCGGCGTCTTCTACCGGCCGGAAGGGCGGATGGGGGAGCCGGAGGCGGTCGAGTTCCTGCTGGCCGACGGTCAGTCGCTGCTCCTGACCTGTGCCTCCGCCGGAACCCTGCATGTCGGCCCCGGCGCCTGGCCCCGGCTGCCCTGCTGGTGCGTACCGTCGGGACAGTGGGAGTTCGCCGCCGTGCCGAATCTGCCGCAGCCCCCCGACGGCGGCTGGACCGTCACCCGCACCGAAGAACGCGGGGACGGGCGGGGCGAGGTGTACGAGGTCGTCATCCGGTGCGAGGGCGGACGCTTCGTGGTCGTCGGCGGCGACACCGTGGCCATCCGCTTCACCCGCGGCCACCGGGGCACCCCGGCGCCCGCGTGAGCGTTCGACCGGCCCGGGGCACGGTCGCGATTCGGGTCGTCGTGAGACGTCAACCGGAGAGCCGTGCTCGCACCGCAGTCCGATGAATTCGGAGAGTAGTTGTGGAGTGGCGTGGCACGCGGCATCACTTACGAAGGGTTATGGTGGAAACCCCCCCTCGGGCCGGTCCGTATCCCCCCCACGGACCGGCCCGTTTTTTGTGCCCAGGCACTCCGGCCCCGTACCGGCCAGGAACCGGCCCCGTACCGGCCAGGCTCCGGCCCCGTACCGGCCAGGCTCCGGCCCCGTACCGGCCAGGCTCCGGCCCCGCGCGGTCGGCCCTCCCCCGTCGGCCCCGTCAGCTCCGTCCGGCCCAGATGTTGGTGCCCGCGGTGTCCACGGCGAAGGTGTCGATCTCCTTCAACTCCTCGGCGGACAGCGACGGTCCGGCGAGCGCCGCGACGTTCTCCTCCAGCTGCTTCACGCTCGAAGCGCCGATCAGCGCCGAGGTCATACGGCTGTCCCGCAGCACCCAGTTCAGCGCCAGCTGTGCGAGTGACTGACCGCGCCGCCGGGCGATGTCGTTCAGCCCGTTCAGCCGGCGGAGCACTTCGTCGGAGAGCAGGCCCGGGTCCAGGGACTTGCCCTGGGTGGCGCGCGAACCCTCCGGGATGCCCGTCAGGTACTTGTTCGTGAGCAGGCCCTGCGCGAGCGGCACGAAGGAGATGCAGCCCATGCCGGCCGCCTCCAGGGTGTCGAGCAGCCCGTCGTCCTCGATCCAGCGGTTGATCATCGAGTAGGACGGCTGATGGATCAGGGCCGGTACACCCATCTCCTTGAGCAGCCGGGCCGCCTCCGCGGTCTGCTCCGCGTTGTAGGAGGACACACCCACGTACAGCGCCTTGCCCCGCTGCACGGCGGAGGCCAGCGCCCCCATCGTCTCCTCCAGCGGAGTGTCCGGATCGAAGCGGTGGGAGTAGAAGATGTCGACGTAGTCGAGCCCCATCCGCTTCAGTGAGGCGTCCAGCGACGACAGCAGGTATTTGCGGGAGCCCCATTCGCCGTAGGGGCCGGGGTGCATGTCGTAGCCGGCCTTGGTGGAGATGATCAGCTCGTCCCGGTAAGGGGCGAAGTCCTGCCGGAACATCTTGCCGAAATTGAGCTCGGCGGAGCCGGGCGGCGGCCCGTAATTGTTGGCCAGATCGAAGTGGGTCACCCCGAGATCGAAGGCGCGGCGCAGGATCGCCCGCTGGGAGTCCAGCGTGCGGTCGTCGCCGAAGTTGTGCCAGAGGCCGAGGGAGACGGCCGGGAGCTTGAGACCGCTGCGGCCGGTGCGGCGGTACTCCATGGAGTCGTAGCGCGAACCGGCGGCCCGGTAGAGGAGAGGAGATTCAGTCACGTTTCTCTCCCTATCACGGACTTGTGACAGGCCGGGTTGGGCCGGTGTGCCGCCTGCGCAGTAATGTGGCGGCCTCGGGGACTGCCACGGCGCGGCGGGGCGATGGACTCCGCGGAACGGGTGCGGCCATCCCCAGGGAGGACGACCCCGGCCCCCGGGCCATGGGGCGGGCGGGCCCGCATAAAACCGAGAGGTGAACTCAGTGAACTTGCGCGACCTGGTGTACGGGCTCTACGCGCGCCGGGTGGAGGCCCGCCTCGACCTCACCCAGGTGCCCAAGCACATCGGTGTCATCCTCGACGGCAACCGGCGCTGGGCGAAGGCGTCCGGCGGCACGGCCGCGGAAGGGCACCAGGCAGGCGCGGACAAGATCCAGGAGCTGCTCGGCTGGTGCAGTGAGACCGATGTGGAGGTCGTCACACTCTGGCTGCTCTCCACGGACAACTTCGACCGGCCCGAGTCCGAGCTGACGCCGCTGCTCGGCATCATCGAGAACACCGTGCGCGACCTCGCGGCGGACGGGCGCTGGCGCGTCCACCACGTCGGCACGCTCGATCTGCTGCCCGCCCGCACCCAGACCGTCCTCAAGGAGGCCGAGCAGGCCACGGTCGGTGTCGACGGGATACTGGTCAATGTCGCCGTCGGCTACGGCGGCCGCCAGGAGATCGCCGACGCGGTCCGCTCGCTGCTGCTCGACCACTCCGCCAAGGGAACGTCCTTCGAGGAGCTCGCGGAGATCGTCTCCACCGACCTGATCTCCGAGCACCTCTACACCCGGGGCCAGCCCGACCCGGACCTGGTCATCCGCACCAGCGGCGAGCAGCGGCTGTCCGGCTTCATGCTCTGGCAGAGCGCGCACTCCGAGTACTACTTCTGCGAGGTCTTCTGGCCGGCCTTCCGCCGCGTCGACTTCCTCCGCGCCCTGCGCGACTACGCGGCCCGCCACCGCCGCTACGGCGGCTGACGCCACCGGCCGGGCTCACGGGGCGCCCCGCCCCCGGTCGGGGCACCGCTCCCGGCGGCACCGGTTCCGTCCTCGGACGCCGGACGGGCCGAGTGGTGCCGCTCACCGGCTCTGTCCGGCCCGTCCGGCATTCGGGGGACGGCCGCGGTCATTTCAAGCCCGTCCGGCGTTTGAGGACGCAACCGTGCGGGTGGTGTGCCCGAGCCCATGTACCCGGGCCACAACTCCCAGCTCAACCGCCCGCCCGGGGCGGCATGGCTTCGCGTGTTCGAGGGAATACCCCTGACAGGTCGACGTCCGGTCGCCAACCAGGCGGATGTCGTGTCCAGTGAGCGGCATGGAGTCCGCTCGCCCGGGAGGCCCTTTGCACACGAAGGCCCGTACGTACAGTGCGTCCGACGCGGAGGGCCGGCGCTCGGCCCGTGCATCGGGGTCGCAGCCCGGTCCGTCCTCTCCCATTGGGATGCTCCGCGACGCCGTCGCACCCCAACCTCGTCCGAGGGGGTACGTCCTTCCGTGGTGACCAGCACGAAGCGCCGCATGCTCGACAGGCGCACCTATGTTC
The DNA here is from genome assembly GCF_042801895.1 of Streptomyces sp. NPDC057543. NCBI lineage: Bacteria > Bacillati > Actinomycetota > Actinomycetes > Kitasatosporales > Streptomycetaceae > Streptomyces > Streptomyces sp. NPDC057543. The sequence continues at coordinate 26,813 of NZ_JBHVFF010000037.1, forward strand.
TCGACACCAGCGTCCTGCTGGCCGATCCGAACGCGATGGCCCGGTTCGACGAGCACGAAGTCGTGCTGCCGATCGTCGTGGTCACGGAACTGGAGGCCAAACGGCACCACCCGGAGCTGGGGTACTTCGCCCGCCAGGCCTTGCGCCTGCTGGACGACTTCCGCACCCGGTACGGCCGGCTGGACGCCCCGATCCCGCTCGGGGATCTGGGCGGGACCCTGCGCGTCGAACTCAACCATTCCGATCCCGGCGTACTGCCCGCCGGCTACCGGTTGGGGGACAACGACTCACGGATCCTCGCGGTCGCGCGCAACCTCCAGGCCGAGGGGTACGACGTCACGGTCGTCTCCAAGGACCTGCCGCTGCGCATCAAGGCGTCCTCGGTCGGCCTCCTCGCCGAGGAGTACCGCGCCGAACTCGCCATCACCGACTCCGGCTGGACGGGGATGTCGGAACTGCCCCTCGCCGCCGAGCAGGTGGACCTGCTCTACGGAGAGGAGACGCTGTACGTACCCGAAGCCGCCGAACTGCCGGTGCACACCGGACTGGTCCTCCGGTCCGAACGCGGCAAGGCGCTCGGCCGGGTCACCGCCGACGGCAATGTGCGCCTGGTGCGCGGTGACCGGGAGGTCTTCGGCATCCACGGCCGCAGCGCCGAGCAGCGGATCGCGCTCGATCTCCTCCTCGACCAGGACGTCGGCATCGTGTCGCTGGGCGGCCGGGCCGGCACCGGCAAGTCGGCGCTGGCGCTCTGCGCCGGTCTCGAAGCCGTCCTGGAGCGCAGGCAGCACCAGAAGGTGATGGTCTTCCGCCCGCTGTACGCGGTCGGCGGACAGGAACTGGGCTACCTCCCCGGCACCGAGGCCGAGAAGATGAGTCCCTGGGCTCAGGCCGTCTTCGACACGCTCTCGGCGGTCGCCGGACGCGAGGTGATCGAGGAGGTGCTGGGGCGCGGCATGCTGGAGATCCTGCCGCTCACCCACATCCGGGGCCGCTCGCTCCACGACGCCTTCGTGATCGTCGACGAGGCGCAGTCCCTCGAACGGAACGTCCTGCTGACCGTGCTGTCCCGGGTCGGGGCAAATTCCCGGGTGGTGCTCACGCATGACGTGGCCCAGCGGGACAACCTCAGGGTCGGCAGGTACGACGGAGTCGTCGCCGTGGTCGAGAAGCTGAAGGGGCATCCGCTCTTCGCGCACGTCACGCTCACCCGCTCCGAGCGCTCGCAGATCGCCGCGCTGGTGACCGAAATGCTGGAGGACGGCCACATCTGATAGGGGATACGACAGTTGGTGCCGCCCGGCGAGCGCAGCAGCTTAGCCGGGCGGCACCGTGCTGCGGTGGTGATTCCGTAAATCACTTGCTCCGAACGAGGTGTGACCTTTCACACGCAACGGAGAATTGCTTCCCGGCGTGCCGTTCCGGCAGAGTCTTGCTTCCGTCAGGCCCCGCATACGGCACACCCGCACCTCCAGAGGTGCCACGCACCACACAACTCAACAACCGCCGTCCGTATGCCGCCCGCGAGCACCACGCGGCACTCCCTCCGGGGAGTCGCCCACCGGGTCCGTGCCTCCCGTGACCCAAGCAGTAGGGAGGCCAGCGCCAGGGGCACGATTGCGTCCGCGAGGTCACCTAAGCGGGCGATGCTGGAAGGACACCGTGTGAGCCGGATCTCGGTCCGGGGGTTCGCCGTGGCGTCAGCCACCGCGGTCACCACCGTCGGCGCCGTCGTAGGCGTTGCCTCGGGCAGCACTCCCGCTGCCGACGACAACAACTTCGAGGCGGCCGCAGCCGACACGACGCTTCTCGCCGACATCCCTGCGGGCCAGCAGGCCCAGGTGCAGACCGCCTCGCTGACGCAGCAGGCCGACGCCCAGGCGTCCGCGGCCGACGCGGCGGCGAAGAGGTCGGTGGAGGAAGCGGCCCGCATCCAGGCTGCCAAGGACGCCAAGTCGAAGAAGCAGGCGGCCGAGGCCAAGCTGGAGAAGGAGCGCCAGGACAAGAAGGACGCGGCCGAGCGCGCCAGTCGTTCCGAGATCCGCAGCGCCTCCACGTTCGCCCAGCAGAGCTCGTACACCGTGGCTCAAGTCCAGGCGATCGCGCGGCAGATCGTTCCGGCCGACCAGTTCCAGTGCTTCAGCAACATCGTGAACCACGAGTCGACCTGGAACTACCGGGCGAGCAACCCGTCCTCGGGCGCCTACGGCCTCGTCCAGGCGCTGCCCGGTTCGAAGATGTCGACCGCCGGCGCGGACTGGCAGACCAACCCGGCCACCCAGATCAAGTGGGGCCTCAGCTACATGAACGGCAAGTACCAGAGCCCGTGCGGTGCCTGGTCCTTCTGGCAGGCCAACCACTGGTACTAGAACGTGCCGAGATCCCGGTCTCGACCTCGCGAAGCCCCTCGCCGTCCTGCGGTGAGGGGCTTCGCGCGTGTACGGTCGGTCCGGACCGCTCGGCGGGGGAGCGGTGGGGAGAGATCACGGGGGAAAAGGAACGACCATGTCGAAACTACCGGGGTGGCTCGGCCGTCTGGGCGCCGAACTGACCGACCTGGGCGAGCGGCTGGAGCAGCGCAGGGTCGAGGCCGAGGGGGGCGAGGCCGGGCCCGTCGAGCCGCCGGTGCCCGCCGCCGTACGCGCGAGAGCCGGCGCCGTACCGGACGAGGCGGCCCGGCCCGACACCGCGGCCGGTGATCGTGTGCCGCCGCCGCCCGCGTACGCCCCCTCCGTGGCCGCCCGGCCCGATCCGGTCGCGGCGATCCCCTGGGGCATGCGGGTCGCGGCCGAGGCCGGCTGGCGGCTGCTCGTCCTGGCGGGCACGCTCTGGGTGCTGATGCGGGTCATCAGCGCCGTACAGCTGGTCGTTCTGGCCTTCGTCGCCGCGCTGCTCGTCACCGCGATGCTGCAGCCGACCGTCGCCCGGCTGAAGGCGTACGGTCTGCCGCGCGGACTGGCCACCGCGGTCACCGCGATCCTGGGCTTCGTCATCATCGGGCTGGTCGGCTGGTTCGTGGTCTGGCAGGTCATGGACAACATCGACACCCTCTCCGACAAGGTGCGGACGGGTATCGACGACCTGAAGAACTGGCTGCTCGACAGCCCCTTCCATGTCACCGAGCAGCAGATCAACGACGTCGCGAAGAACCTCAGCGACACCATCGGCACCAACACCGAACAGATCACCTCCGCCGGACTGCAGGGCGTCACCGTGATGGTGGAGTTCCTCACCGGGATGCTGCTGGCGATGTTCTCGACGCTCTTCCTGCTGTACGACGGGAAGCGGATCTGGCACTGGGTGCTGAAACTGGTGCCCGCGCAGGCCCGGCCGGGTGTCGCGGGTGCCGGGCCGCGGGCCTGGCGGACGCTGACCGCCTATGTGCGGGGCACGGTGGTCGTGGCGCTGATCGACGCGATATTCATCGGACTCGGGATCTTTTTCCTGAAGGTGCCGATGGCGGTGCCCCTCGCCGTCTTCATCTTCCTCTTCGCCTTCATCCCGCTGGTCGGCGCGGTGATCTCCGGGGCGCTCGCGGTGGTCGTGGCGCTCGTCACCGAGGGCGTGTTCACCGCGCTGATGGTGCTGGTCGTGGTGCTCGCCGTGCAGCAGATCGAGGGGCATGTGCTGCAGCCGTTCATCCTGGGACGCGCGGTACGGGTGCATCCGCTCGCCGTCGTCCTCTCGGTCGCCGCGGGCGGCATGATCGCGGGCATCGGCGGAGCGGTCGTCGCGGTGCCGCTGGTGGCGGTCACCAATACGGCGGTCGGCTATCTGCGCGCGTACGGGCAGGAGGAAGCCCTGCGGCACGCTCCGTCGCCACACGGGGCGTCCGCGCTCGACGTCGCTCCGACGCCCGCGCCGGGCTCGCCGGCCGAGGACATCGACCACGGCGACGACGAGGACCGCGGCGACAAGACCGCCAAGTGAACGGGCGACAAAACCGCCAAGTGAACAGAAGAAGGGCCCCTGGGACGGTCGGTCGTCCTCGGGGCCCTTCTCGTACAAGGGGTACCGCTGGTCCTACTCGGCGAGCACGGCCTCGGCTTCGAGGGTCACGCCGACCGCCTGGATCACCGAGGCGATCTTGACGGCTTCCTGAATGGTCTCACGATCCACGCCCGCCTTGCGCAGCACCTGCTCGTGGGAGTCCAGGCACTGGCCGCAGCCGTTGATCGCGGAGACCGCGAGCGACCACAGCTCGAAGTCGATCTTCTCCACGCCGGGGTTGCCGATGACGTTCATCCGCAGGCCCGCACGGAGCGTCCCGTACTCGGGGTCCGACAGCAGGTGTCGGGTCCGGTAGAAGACGTTGTTCATCGCCATGATGGCGGCGGCCGACTTCGCGGCGGTGTACGCCTGGGCGGAGAGGTTGGCCTTCGCCTCCGGCTCCAGCTCGCGCAGCACCTTCGGCGAGCGCGAGGCGATCGCGCAGGCGAGGACGGTGCCCCAGAGCTGCTGCTGCGGAAGCTCGCTGTTCCCGATGACCGAACCGAGGTTCAGCTTCAGGTCCTTGGCGAAGTCCGGAACGGCGGCCTTCAGTTCGTCGAGTGCCATGTCGCTGTCAGCTCACTCGCCCGAGAGGAGCGCGACCGGGTCGAGGGTGCTCTCGCCCTTGGTCCAGTTGCACGGGCACAGCTCGTCGGTCTGCAGGGCGTCCAGGACCCGCAGGACCTCCTTGGGGTTACGGCCCACGGAACCGGCGGTCACCATCGTGAACTGGATCTCGTTGTTCTGGTCGACGATGAAGACGGCGCGCTGGGCGAAGCCGTCCTCGCCCTCGATGCCGAGGTCACGCATGAGCTCGTGCTTCGAGTCGGCCATCATCGGGAAAGGCAGGTCGGTCAGGTCCGGGTGGTCCTTGCGCCAGGCGTGGTGCACGAACTCGGAGTCACCGGAGAAGCCGAGGATCTGGGCGTCACGGTCGGCGAACTCGTCGTTCAGCTTGCCGAAGGCGGCGATCTCGGTGGGGCACACGAAGGTGAAGTCCTTCGGCCACGCGAAGACGATCTTCCACTTGCCCTCGTAGGTCTTGTGGTTGATCTGCTCGAACTCCTTGCCGCTCTCCAGCGAAACACAAGCAGTCAGGTCGAACTCGGGGAACTTGTCACCGACAGTGAGCACGCGCTCTCCTTGCAGCGTAGGAATTCCCTTTTACGGGAGTTCCTGAGGGTTGGACGGTCCCCACCTTGGCACAGAGTGCATTGATCGCGGAAATAGCTACACTCGGTCGTGATGATCGGAGGTGCCTATCAGTGGCGCAGAGTAATCAGGGCAATCGGACCAAACAGCCCAGCCTGTCGCAGCTCCGCGCCTTCGCGGCCGTCGCCGAACATCTGCACTTCAGGGATGCGGCGGCAGCAATCGGGATGAGTCAGCCGGCACTCTCCGGAGCCGTTTCCGCGCTGGAGGAGGCACTGGGTGTCCAGCTCATCGAGCGTACGACGCGCAAAGTGCTGCTCTCGCCGGCCGGGGAGCGGCTCGCGGTGCGGGCCCGGGTGGTGCTGGAGGCCGTCGGTGAGCTGATGGAGGAGGCCGAGGCGGTCCGGGCGCCGTTCACCGGAGTGCTCCGGCTCGGCGTGATTCCGACCGTCGCGCCGTATCTGCTGCCGACCGTGCTGCGGCTCGTCCATGAACGCTACCCGGAGCTCGACCTCCAGGTGCACGAGGAGCAGACCTCCTCGCTGCTGGAGGGGCTGGCCGTGGGAAGGCTGGACCTGCTGCTGCTCGCAGTGCCGCTCGGGGTGCCGGGGGTGAGCGAACTCCCGCTCTTCGACGAGGACTTCGTGCTCGTGATGGAGCGGGACCACTGGCTGGGCGGGCGCACCGACATTCCGCGCGAGGCCCTGCGCGAGCTGCCGTTGCTGCTGCTCGACGAGGGCCACTGCCTGCGCGACCAGGCGCTCGACATATGCCGGGAGGCGGGGCGTACGGAGGGCGCACCGGTCACCACGACCGCCGCCGGACTCTCGACGCTGGTGCAGCTGGTGGCCGGCGGGCTCGGCGTGACGTTGCTGCCGCGGACCGCGGTGACGGTCGAGACCGTCCGCAACGACGCGCTGGTCACCGGGTACTTCGGGGAGCCCGCACCGTCGCGGCGGGTGGCGCTGGCGATGCGGACGGGGGCGGCGCGGCACGAGGAGTTCGAGGAGTTCGCGGCGGCGCTGCGGGAGGCGATGCGGGTGCTGCCGGTACGGGTGACGGGGAAGGTGTGAGGGGTGCGGCCCCGAGGGACCGCACCCCTGCGGCTACCGAGCCGTCACTCGGTGCGCAGGCCGTCCGGGCGCATCATGCGCCACAGGGGCGGCAGCGACAGCAGGGTGACGAGCAGGATCAGGGCCGCGCCCGCCCCCACCATCGGCAGGAACAGCCACCACTCGGTCACCTTCTTAGCGATCATCCAGATCATCGCCGCGCCCAGGCCGACGCCGCCCGCGACCGCGACCACCAGGCCGATGACCACGGGCACGGCGGTCTGCCAGAGGACCGACCAGCCGAGCGTGGTCCGCCGGGTGCCGAAGGCGACCAGGACCGAGAGCAGGCGCTTGCGCTCGCGCAGCTGCTCCAGTTGCGAGACGAGCATCGCCGCGGCGATCAGCAGCAGGGTCGCGGTGGCGCCGACCCGGAGGCCGGACTGGACGCTGGCGTACTGGCGGTCGCGGGTCACCGAGGTCAGGGCGACGATCCGCATACCCCGGTCGAGCTCGGCCGCCGTGTTCCGCACGTACTCGGCGACGTCCTCGACGCTCCGGTCCACCTGGATCTGCGCGTTGGTCTGCGCGTGGGGCAGGGTCCTCGGGTCGATCGCACCGACGGTCGCCACGATGCCCCAGTGGTCCTTGCCCATCGGGTCACTGCGCGCGACGACGGTCGGAGCGTCGGCGGGCAGGGTCCACAGCTTCGACTTCTCACCGGGTCCCGAACCCGCCTCGTAGTTGAGCTCGACCGGCTTGCCCTTGCGGGCCGTCCGGTCCATCCAGTCGGACATCTCCTTGTCGTTCGGGGGATGGACGACGAACACATCGCCCTCCTTGCAGGAGTCGACCCGGGCGATCTCGCGCACGGTGGCGCAGTCTCCGACGGTCAGCGAGGTGGTGGGCTGGACGTCGTCGCCCTTGTACGTGCCCGGCTTGACGACGTACGTCTCGACCATCCCGATCACCCCGGTCACGCCCTTGGTGGCCCGGAACTTCCTGATGGTCTCGGCGGCCGCGTCACCCGTGACGGTTTCGGAGAACGTGTAGAACTGGGCGCGCCTCGTGTCCTGCCCCGTCATCCGGTTGAACTCGTCGCCCACCGCGGCGAACAGCATCTGCAGCGCCACCGCGCCGGCGACCGCGACCGTGATGCCACTGACCGCGCGGGAGGCCGCCCCGCTGCTCAGCTGGAGCCTGCGGGTGGCGAGCTGCCAGGGCACCGGGCCGCCGCGCAGCCGGTTCACGCACGCCTCGACCAGCCAGGGCAGCAGCAGCGCGAGCCCGACCAGGACCAGTACGGCGCCGCCCGCGATCGGATACGGATTCACCGGGGAGAACTCGTCGACCTTGCCGGTCAGCCCGAGCACCGCCAGTCCGGCGACCGGCACCAGCAGCCGCCACCAGAGCCGGCGCCCGCGGTCGCGACCGTTGCGTACGACGCCGAGCGGTTCGATCACCACGGAACGCAGGGCGGCGAGCGTGACGAGCACCGCCGCCACGGGAACCGCGACGGCGATCAGTGCCGCCAGCCAGATTGCGGGGACCAGATCCGCCGGGAAGGCGCTGACGTTCCACACCTCGACGTAGGCCATGAGCTGACGCCCGGCCAGGAAGAAGGCGAGGCCGAACAGCAGGCCGAGCACCGCTCCGAAGAGCGCCTCGCCGGCCGCGATCCGGCGGGTCATCCGGATGTCCGCACCGACCAGACGCAGCGCGGCGAGTCGGCGGTCGCGGCGGTCGCCGCCGAACCGCACGGCCGTCGCGATGAAGATCGCGACCGGCGCAAGCAGCACGACGCAGATCATGATGACCAGCACGATGAGGATCGGCGACATGGGCTCGGGCGGGCCCGGGTCGCCGTAACCGGCGATCCGGTGGCCGCCGTCGGAGGGGGTCAGGGTGTCGCTGCCCGCGTAGAAGAACAGCTCGCCGGGGGCGATCAGGCCCGCGTCGCCGATCGTGCCGGTGATCCGGTCCGGCAGCCGCTCCCTGAGCAGGCTGCCTTCGGGGGAGGCCAGCAGTTCCTTCAGGGCGGGGGAGACCACCATCTCGTCCGCGCCGGGGAAGTGCCCGACGCCCGGCGGGACGACCGGATGCGTACCGTCCGCACGCATCAGAAAGCCCCCGATGGTACGGCCGCGGTACTCGGTCTCCGCGTTGATCCGTAGCACCGACGTGTCGGACTTCTCGGCCCGGGCGTCGGGCGAATCCGAGATCTTGGTCTCGGAGCGGGCCTGGTCGCGCGCGGAGCGGTGGTCGAGCATGTGCGGTACGGACGCGGCGACGAGCAGCAGCGTCACGCCGAGGCCGACACCGACGGCGGTCAGCAGCGTGCGGATCCAGCCCTCGCGCCCGCCGGACGAGGCGAACCGGATGCCGAGACCGAGGTCGCGCAGCAGGGCGGTGAAGCCGGTGGGCCCGGTCGTGGGGCGGGGCGCTGCCTCGGCCGGGGCGTTCTTGTGGTCGAGCAGGGTCACAGCGCGTGCTCCAGGTCACGGGCCCGGCCGTCGCGCACGGTGACGTCGCGGTCGGAGTACGCGGCGACCCGGGCCTCGTGGGTCACCAGGACCACGGCGACATGGGCGGACCTGGCCGCCTCGGTGAGCAGTTCCATGACCCGCTCGCCGTTGAGGGAGTCCAGGGCGCCGGTCGGCTCGTCGGCGAAGATCACCTTTGGGGAGGCGGCCAGCGCACGGGCCACCGCGACCCGCTGGCCCTGGCCGCCGGAGACCTCGCCGGGGCGTTTGGCGGCGATGGTGTCGACCTCCAGACGCTCCAGCCAGTGGCGGGCGGCGGCTTCGGCGGCCTTGCGCTTGGTGCCGCTCAGCCGCAGTGGCAGGGCGACGTTCTCCACGCACGTCAGCTCCGGGACGAGCTGGCCGAACTGGAAGACGAAGCCGAACTCGGTGCGGCGCAGGGCGCTGCGTTCGGCGTCGGACATGGTGGAGAGCTCGCGGCCCGCGTAGGTGATCGTGCCCCTGTCGGGGGTGACGATTCCGGCGAGGCAGTGCAGCAGGGTCGACTTGCCGGAGCCGGACGGGCCCATCACGGCGACGACCTCGCCGGGGTGGATGGAGAACGAGGCGCCGTCGAGCGCGGGCGTCGACCCGTACGACTTGTACAGGCTGTCGGCGACGAGGAGGGAACCGGCGGGGGTCATGCGCGTACCTCCGCGGCGAGCCGGTCCAGCCGGGCGGAGGTCAGTTCCAGCCAGCGCAGATCGGCTTCGAGGTGGAAGAGCGCGTGGTCGCAGATCAGCTGATCTGCGAGGTCGCCCTTGCGCTTGCGGTCGGTGAGGATGCGCATGAGACGCAGGTGCTCGGCGCGCTGGGTGTCCAGCAGGGCCTCGGCGCTGCGGCCGGTGAGCAGGGCGAGGACGACCTTGGTGTAGAGCGTCGACTGGAGGTACGGCTCGGGCTTCTCCGGCTGCGTGAGCCAGGCGCCGACGTCGGTGATGCCAGCTTCGGTGATGGCGTACCGCTTGCGCTCGGGGCCGCCCCCGCTCTCGACGCCGTCCACCTCGACGAGGCCGTTCTTGAGGAGCCGGGACATCGTCGAGTAGACCTGCCCGTAGTGCAGGGGGCGGTCATGGCCGAACTTCTCGTCGAAGGTGCGCTTGAGGTCGTAGCCGTGGCGGGGCCCGGACTCCAGGAGCCCGAGCAAGGTGTGGCCGATAGACATGCGCAGCACTGTACACGGCGTGTATACCTCGCGTGTATACCGGGGCTCCGGCCTCCGGACTCCTGGCTCCAGGGTCGGGCCTGTGGACTCCCGGGCCCTCGGCTCCGGGGCCCGGCCTCCGGCTCCGGGGCTCGACCCGCGGACTCCTGGGCCCTCGGTCCGGGCCCGGCCCCCTCCCGGACGTCGGCTCCCGGACGCGGCCTCCGGACGCCCGGACCCCGGCTACCGGACGTGGTCTGCAGACTCCCGGACCCGGCCCGCGGACTCCTGGGCCCTCGGTCCGGGCCCGGCCCCCTCCCGGACTCGGCCTCCGGACGCCCGGACGGCCGGCTTCCGGACGTGGTCTGCAGACTCCCGGACCCGGCCTGCGGACTCCTGGGCCCTCGGTCCGGGCCCGGCCCCCTCCCGGACCCCGGACCCCCTGCTCCCGGACCCGGCCTCCGGACGCCCGGACCCCGGCTACCGGACGTGGTCAGCAGACTCCCGGACCCGGCCTGCGGACTCCTGGGCCCTCGGTCCGGGCCCAGCCCCCTCCCGGACGCCGGCTCCCGGACACGGCCTCCGGATGCCCGCCCTCACTCCTCGGACCGGCTCGGCCTGTCCTTCGGGGGGCGTCCCCGGCGAGGGATCGGGCGGGCCGTGCCCGGCAGGCGGCCCGCCTCCGCCAGCGCCCTGCGCAGCAGGAACTCGATCTGGGCGTTGGCACTGCGCAGCTCGTCGGCGGCCCAGCGGGCCAGTGCGTCGTGCACCGCGGGGTCCAGCCGCAGCAGCATCTGCTTGCGCTGCTGCGGCGGCCTGTGCCCGGGGGTCTCTTCCGTCACTGGTCTTCCGTCACTGGTAGAGAGTGCCCGTATTGAGGACCGGCTGCGCCGCGCGGTCGCCGCACAGCACCACCATCAGATTGCTGACCATGGCGGCCTTCCGTTCCGAGTCCAGCTCGACGATGTCCTGTTCGGCGATCCGGGTCAGCGCCATCTCGACCATGCCGACCGCGCCTTCGACTATCTGCTGCCGGGCCGCGACCACCGCGCCGGCCTGCTGGCGCTGAAGCATCGCGGAGGCGATCTCGGGCGCGTACGCGAGATGACTGAAGCGCGATTCGATGATCCGTACACCGGCGGCCTGCACCCGGGCGGTGAGCTCCACGGCCAGCTTCTCGGTGATCTCCTCCGCGTTGCCGCGCAGCGAGAGGCCGCCCTCCTCGTGGGCGTCGTACGGGTACTCGATCGCGATGTGCCGGACGGCCGCCTCGGTCTGGGTGGCGACGAACTCCAGGAAGTCGTCGACCTCGAAGAGCGCCTGCGCGGTGTCCTCGACCTTCCAGACGACGATCGCGGCGAGCTCGATCGGGTTGCCGTAGGCGTCATTGACCTTCAGGACCGCGGTCTCGTGGTTGCGGACCCGGGTGGAGATCTTCCGGCTGCTGGTGAGCGGATTGATCCAGCGCAGACCGTCGGTACGGATCGTGCCGACGTACCGGCCGAAGAGCTGTATCACCCGCGCCTCGCCCGGTGCGACCATCTTCACACCCGTCATGCAGAAGAACGAGGCGATGGTGAGCAGGATCCCGAAGATGCAGACCGGGACGCCCACTCCGTTGTTCCCGTTCGAGCCGACGACGCCGCCGACGATGGCCAGGCCGATGCCGGCGATCAGCCCGATCACGGTCAGCAGCAGGCCGACGCCGCCGGGGATGCTGTGCGCCGTCACCTCTCTCACCTGCGGTTCGGGCATCTCGGGGGCGTCGGGCGTGAGGTCGGCGGTCAGCGTGGACACAGTGTGCGGATTGCCTTGGTCGGGCATGGAATCCCCCCGTTTCGAAAGGCCGGCCGTAGCCGGCGGAGACTGACTCGGTGCTAGCAATGTGATTACACATTACTGGGATTCGCAACCCTGAGCGCCCCTGGTGAGTCGGTTCCCTAGAGAACAGGTGCTGATTGTCACGTCCGGAAAAGACTGCATCGCTTGCCTTTTGTCCTCGCCGACGGTGTTAGCTGGCTGGGCTGAGCTGATCTGGTCGAGCAGAGAATCGGGAGCAACACAGAGATGGGTCGAGCGGATGCGCGACGAGCCCAGCGGCATGGGTCGCGGCGGGCCGCGAAGAGCGGCGGCATACGCAGACTCTTCACCTGGCGGAAGATGCTGGGCACGTTCTTCGGGTTCTGCCTGCTGATCATGGGCGCCTTCGTGGCGCTGTACATGTACGTGGACATACCCAAGGCCAACGCCCTGGCCGAGCGGCAGAGCAACGTCTACCAGTACAGCGACGGCACCGTGCTGGCCCGGACCGGTGACGGGGTCAACCGCCAGATCGTCGACCTCGCCGAGGTTCCCAAGGCGGTGCAGCACACCTTCGTCGCCGCCGAGAACAAGACCTTCTACGACGACAAGGGCGTCGACCTGAAGGGCACCGCGCGCGGCCTCCTCAACACCCTGAGCGGCAAGGGCAAGCAGGGTGGCTCGACCATCACCCAGCAGTACGTGAAGAACTACTACCTGACGCAGGACCCGACGATCAGTCGCAAGCTCAAGGAACTGGTGATCTCGCTCAAGGTCGACCAGAAGAAGACCAAGAGCGACATCCTCGCCGGGTACATCAACACCGCGTACTACGGGCGCGGCGCGAGCGGTATCCAGGCCGCGGCGCAGGCTTATTACGGGGTCGACGCCAAGGACCTCAACGTCTCCCAGGGCGCCTACCTGGCCGCGCTGCTCCAGGCGCCCAGCCAGTACGACTGGGCGACCGCGACGCCGACCGGCAAGAAGCTCGTCAAGGACCGCTGGGGCTACACGCTCGACAACATGGTCGAGATGCACTGGCTCGACAAGTCCGAGCGCGACGCCCTGAAGTTCCCCTACCCGGACAAGCCCAAGCCCGCCCCCGGCATGGAGGGCCAGACCGGTTACCTCGTCGACGCGGCCAACAAGGAGCTGAACAAGCAGGGCATCACCGCGGAGATGCGGCAGGCCGGCGGCTGGACCTTCACCCTCAACATCGACAAGAAGCGGCAGAAGGCGCTGGAGAAGGCGGTCGACCGCCAGCTGGAGTCCAAGCTGGACCGCAAGGGCAACAAGGTCGACGCGACCGTCCAGGCGGGTGCCACCTCCGTCGACCCGAAGACCGGCGCCGTGGTCGCTCTGTACGGCGGGGTGGACTACACCAAGCACTACATCTCCAACGCCACGCGCCAGGACTACCAGCCCGCCTCCACCTTCAAGCCGCTCGTGCTCGCCTCCGCGCTGGAGAACGAGTCGAAGACCCAGGACGGCGACCTGATCGGCGTCAACACCCGTTACGACGGCACCAGTAAGCGGCCGGTCGTGGGCAGCGACACCCCGTACAACCCGGAGAACGAGGACAACCGGAGCTACGGCAACGTCACCGTGCAGACCGCGATGAACAAGTCGATCAACTCGGTCTTCGCGCAGATGGTCGTCGATGTCGGCCCCGCCACGGTGAAGAAGACCGCACTGTCGCTCGGTCTGCCCGACGAGAACTTCCCCGAGCGCCCCGCCATCACGCTCGGCACGATGAACGCCTCGACCTGGGACATGGCGGGCGCGTACGCCACGCTCGACAACCACGGCCGGAAGGTCACCCCGTTCATCGTGAAGTCCGCCAAGAACCGCGAACGGACGGTCGAGCCGGTCAAGGGCATCGGCGACCAGGTGATCAGCCGCAAGTCGGCCGACACCGTGACCTCCGTCCTGCAGGGCGTCGTGGACAGCGGCTCCGGACAGGCGGCCAACACCTCGGCCTATGAGGCGGCGGGCAAGACGGGCACCTCGGAGAACAACAAGGCCGCCCTGTTCGCGGGATACACCCCGGAGCTCACCACGGTCGTGGCGCTCTTCGGCGAATCCCCCAAGGAAGGCGGCGGCCAGGTCAGCCTCACCGGCACCGCCAACTCCGGCCGGGCCAACGGTGGCGGCTTCCCCGCGCAGATCTGGGCGGTCTACACCCTCGGCGCGCTGAACGGAGGCTCCGGCGCCCGGTTCGACCTCCAGGACGTCGAGCGCGGCCAGGTCACCCTGCCGACCACCCCGCCGGCGACCACCTCGCCGTCGCAGAGCCCGGACCCGTCGTCGTCCCAGCCGTCGACCCCGCCGGAGCAGAGCCCGAGCGCCCCGCCCAGCGAGTCGGCCAGCCAGTCGCCCGAGCCGCCGCCGAGCCAGTCGCCGGACGTGCCGCCGCCGAGCGAGACCCCGATCCTGCCGGGCGACGGACTGAGCTCCGGACGACCGGGCAACAACCAGGCCAACGACAACGCGGCCGGACAGTGAACGCGTGAGGCAAGTGAACGCGTGAGTCATTGAACGCATGGGCCCGAGGCATGCCTCGGGCGGGTTGGGCAGGACGCCCAACCCGGGTC
>NZ_JBHVFF010000038.1:0-40963 GCF_042801895.1 Streptomyces sp. NPDC057543
GCCCGCCACGTACGTCAGCGCGTACAGCGGACCCCATGCCCACCACGGGGCGCCGAGCAACTGCAGGGACAGCGCCGACAGGAACAGCCCCAGGGCGGCCGCGGCCCAGCGGGCCTCGGGGAGAGCCAGGATCCGGGTGCGCCGTCCGGTGGCGACCGCGTCCCGGACCGGGTCGGCCGGCGAAGGCGGCCGGGTGAGGGTGAAAGACATGGGCGGTGATCCTTCACACGAGAAGGCGGAGTGTTTCGACCCCCGCACCATACAGGATCACATGAACACGCATTCATGTGTTCATCTCCGTAGGATGTAGGGCATGGGCCACGGAGCTGACGCGAACACTGCTGCCACCGCGCGCGAGCGCCTCGACGCCGTGGGGGCCGCCGATGTGGCGGCCACCCTGCAGGCTCTTGCCACCCCGTCCCGGCTCCGCATCCTCGCCCGCCTCCAGGAGGGGCCGTGCCCGGCGACCGAGCTCGCCGACGCGGTCGGCATGGAACAGTCCGCCTGCTCCCATCAGCTGCGGCTGCTGCGCAACCTCGGCCTGGTCACCGGCGAGCGCCGGGGCCGCTCGGTGATCTACGCGCTGTACGACAACCACGTCGCCGAACTCCTCGACCAGGCCCTCTTCCACGTCGAGCATCTGCGTCTCGGCCTGCACGACACCCCCGCGGAGGAAGCGATGGGAGCCGGTGACGCGGTGGCCGCCGCCGTCCGCTGAAGGCAGGCAACGCCGGTCACCCCCGTTCCCGGCGTGTGCCGGGCGTCGGCGCCGGGGTCCGTGCCACCGAATGCGGGAGCGATTCTCCGCGTCTACGCTCACACGTGGATCCATGCCGCCAACGGTCGTGCACCCGGTCAGGAAGCGAGATGCCCATGGAGCGGCTCAAGGCGTCGGGATTCGCCGGGGAACTCTCGGCGGAATTCCTCGGCACGATGATTCTCATCCTGTTCGGCTGCGGCGTGGTGGCCCAGGTCGTGGCGGGCGGAGCACTCACCGAACCGCCGGGCGGCCTCGGGAATCACGACAGCATCGCCTGGGCATGGGGACTCGGAGTCACTCTGGGTATCTATGTGGCGGGCAGACTGAGCGGAGCCCACCTCAACCCCGCGGTGACCGTGTCGCTCGCCGCTTTCAAGGATTTCCCCTGGAACAAGGTGGCTCCCTACACCGTCGCACAACTCGCCGGGGCATTCACCGGTGCATTACTGGTGCGTTGGAATTACACGGAGGCCTTGGCCGCGGTGGATCCCGGACACACCATCAAAACGCAATTCGTCTTCTCCACGCTGCCCGCCAACGGGAACCCCGCACTTCCTGTCCACGAGTGGGGCGCGCTGCGGGACCAGGTCATCGGCACCGCCATTCTCATGCTGCTGATCCTCGCCGTCACCGATCTTCTCAATACGCCACCGGGTGCCAATCTCGGCCCGTTCATCGTGGGTCTCATCATTGTGGCCATCGGTATGGCGTTCGGCACGAACGCCGGGTACGCCATCAATCCGGCTCGTGACCTCGGGCCCCGGCTCGCGAGTTTCCTCACCGGTTACGAAGGGGCGTGGCGGGACCAGTACGGGAATCTCTACTTCTGGGTGCCGATCGTGGGCCCGCTCGTGGGCGGCCCGGTCGGCGCGTTCCTCTACCAGACCTTGATCGGCCGCTTCCTGCCCGCAGCGGAAGCGGAGCCGGAGGGCACCCTTCCCCTGCCTCCGGAGAATTGACGCCCGGTTCCTTCATCGAGGGCGGACCGCGGAAAGGCGGCATGCCATGGCGGACTTCATCGGCGCGGTGGATCAAGGCACCACCAGCAGCCGTTTCATGGTCTTCGACCACGACGGAAACGAAGTGGCCAAGCACCAGTTGGAACACGAGCAGATTCTGCCGCGGCCCGGCTGGGTGGAACACGACCCGGTGGAGATCTGGGAGCGCACCAACTCGGTCATGCAGAACGCCCTGCGCACCAGTGGTCTCGGCGCCACCGATCTCGATGCCATCGGGATCACCAACCAGCGTGAGACCACCGTCGTCTGGGATCCCCGCACCGGCCGTCCGTACTGCAATGCCATCGTGTGGCAGGACACCCGTACCGACTCGATCGCCCGGGCCCTGGAGAACGAGGGGCACGGCGAGGTCATCCGGCGCAAGTCGGGGCTGCCTCCGGCCACCTACTTCTCCGGCGGGAAGATCAAGTGGATCCTCGATCACGTCGAGGGGGTCCGCGCGGCCGCGGAGCGGGGCCACGCGGTGTTCGGGAACACCGACTGCTGGGTGTTGTGGAATCTCACCGGCGGCCCCGATGGCGGCATCCACGCCACCGACGTGACCAATGCCAGCCGAACGATGCTGATGAACCTTGAGACGCTCGACTGGGACGACGAACTGCTGGACATCTTCGGTATTCCGAGGGCGATGCTGCCGGTCATCAACCCGTCCTCCGACCCCGAGGCCTACGGCCTCACACGCACGTCCCGGCCCCTGCGGGCCGCGATTCCGGTCACCGGGGTGCTCGGTGACCAGCAGGCCGCCACCGTGGGGCAGGTGTGCTTCGAGCCGGGCGAGGCGAAAAACACGTACGGCACCGGCAACTTCCTCGTGCTCAACACCGGTACGAAGCTGATCCGGTCGCGGCACGGCCTGCTCACCACCGTCGCCTACCGGTTCGGCAAGAGTCCGGCGGTCTACGCCCTGGAGGGCTCCATCGCGGTCACGGGGTCCGCCGTGCAGTGGCTCCGGGACCAGATGAAGATCATCACCGAGGCCGCCGAGAGCGAATGGCTCGCGCGGACCGTCGAGGACAACGGCGGGATGTACTTCGTGCCGGCGTTCTCGGGCCTCTTCGCCCCGTACTGGCGCTCGGATGCCCGCGGCGCCATCGTCGGCCTCGCCCGCTACAACACCAACGCCCATCTGGCCCGGGCCACTCTGGAGGCCATCTGCTACCAGAGCCGGGATGTGGTGGACGCGATGGAACAGGACTCCGGCGTCCATCTCGATGTGCTCAAGGTCGACGGCGGGGTCACGGCCAACGACCTGTGCATGCAGATCCAGGCGGATGTCCTCGGGGTACCCGTCAGCCGCCCCGTCGTCGCCGAGACCACCGCGCTGGGCGCCGCGTACGCGGCGGGTCTCGCCACGGGATTCTGGCGCGACCAGGGCGAGTTGCGGGAGCACTGGCAGGAGTCGAAGCGCTGGGAACCGCAGTGGAGCGAGGAGCGGCGCGCCGCGGGGTACGCCGACTGGAAGCGAGCGGTCGAGCGCACCCTGAACTGGGTGCGGGTGGAGTGACGTCGGGGTCCTGCGACCGCGCCCCGTACGGGCGTCGAGCATCGCGCGGAGGGCCTCGGCGAGCGGCCGGTCCTGGGCAGCAGGCCCCGCCGGTTCGCGAATGCCGAACCGTGCGCGCCGGTGGGCGTGAAACAGGCGGCGAGAGTGCCGGCTTGCGGGTCCGGGTCCGGCACGCTCAACCATGGCACGTTCATGCCCGCTCCTCCTGCTGGCTCCCGCCGCACGGTGCGGCGGGAGCGGTGACGGTGGGTGTGTCGAGGACGTGGCGCCCGCCGGTGCCGCCCGCCGGTCCGCGCAGCACCGTCAAGGGGACGAGCGCGCCGAGGAGCAGGACGCAGGCGAGGGCGATCCAGCCGGCCGTTCCGAGGGCGAGGACCACGCCGGTCATCAGCACCGGGCCCGCTACCCGGTTGGCGACGGTGCGGCTGGTGTTGAACAGCACCAGGTAGGCGCTGCGTGACCGCTCCGGTGCCAGGTCGAAGGAGAGGGTCCACGAGGCGCCGACCTGGAGCAGTTCGGCGAACGTCAGAAGGACGACGGCGGCGCCGAGCACCAGGAGTGCTTCCCGCGCTCCGAATCCGGGCGCGGCGGCGAAGGCCAGGGCCCCCAGGCTGAGCAGCAGTGCCGCGGTCGCATACGAGTACCACGCGCGGCGCGTGGTGCTGTAGCAGCGGTTGAGCGGGTACTGAAGCGCGATGCACAGCACGGTGTTGACGGCGTAAAGGATGCCGACATAGCGCTCCGGTACGTCCGTCTCGGTGACGAGCCACAGGGGGAAGGCCACGTTGAGCACCGGCATCCAGAGCGACACCAGCGCGTTGTACGCGGTGAAGCCCAGGAGCCGGCGGTCCTTGAGCAGATCCCCGACGCGGACGCTTTCGACAGCGGTCGCGGCTCCCTCGCCCCGGGCGGTGGCGTACACCACGGCCACCGCCACGTAGGCGAGTGCGCCGCCGATCAGAAGTGGCCGGAAGGCTCCTGGTGCTCCGGAGCCCAGGGCGACTCCGGCGATCAGTCCGCCCAGACTGATGCCGAGGTTCACGACGGTGCGCTGGACGGCCATCACCCTCGCGCGCAGGCTCTCGGGGGTTCGCGCACCGACGTACGACTGCACGAGCGCGGGCGAGGACTGCTCGGTGACGGCGATGACGGCGACCACGACGAGGAAGCTCCACCAGCCGTCCACCCACAGATAGCCGGCGGTGGCCAGCGCGCGCAGCAGCATCACACCGATCAGGACGGGTTTCGGCCCGAAGCGTCCGGCCAGCCGGGCGAGGGGCACGGCGGCGGCGAGGGCGACGGCTCCGCCGATCGTCAGGCCGGTGCCGACGGACGAGGTGCTGAGATGGGCGACCTTGACGAAGTAGATGGTCGAGACGGCGAGGAACAGTCCTGTTCCGGTCCACTCGATCAGCGTGGCGCCCTGGACCAGCGGCAGGAACTGCCGGTGGCCGGTTGCCGTCCGCCGCCGGTCAAGGGCGGTGCTTGTGCCCATGGTCAGTGCTCCTGATGCTTCCGGTCCAAGAAGAGGCCTTCGCGGCGCAGCTGTTCCACGGCGGCGCTGGTCTCCTTGACGACGCCCTGCTCGGCCGTCCGGTCGTCGGAGGAGAGGGTGTCGCGGTGTTCGCCACTGCCGTCGGCGACCGGGCGGACCGCGAGCCGGTCGTCCGCGCGGCCGTTCCTGTGGTCGGTGAGCAGGGCGCGTACGACGCGGCCGTTGGACCTCTCGAGTACGAGTCCGACGTCCTCGGTGGGGATCCGGCAGACGGCGATCGCCTCGACGTCTGCACCCCGCACAGCACGGTCGTATCTGTGCGGCTCCTTCGGGAACGCCGGGGTCCGCCTGCCCCGGAGGCGCAGCAGACGGGCCGGGGCCGGGCCGAGATCGCCGGAGGTGGATTCCACCACCATGCCCGGGGTGAGCGGCGGTGCGTCGTGCAGCGCCTGCAACAGCCCTACGGACCTGCGGTCCTTCACCGATCCGGTAGGGCCGTGCTGTTCGAGTCCCGGACGTCGCACCCGGCCCCGGTGGGCGACGTCGGGATGAAGCAAGGGAGTCCTGCGGAGGGCCTGTGCCAGGACGAGTTCGACACGCGGCACTGCTTCCCCCTGTGCGATGCGTCGTTGACCTTTTCCATGGCTCGGCCGGTCTGCCCTCCTGGCGCACTCAAACCTTAGGCATGAACCCCCCGGTGCCACCACGTCACTGCCCTGCGCCCGTTTCGCTGTTGGCCGGAACAGCGCGTGACGCCTCCTCGCACCCTTCTCTCCCCCGCCGTCGCTCCCAGTACCGGGCCGGGTGAGGCTCGGTGGCCGCGCCGCGTGCCGGGTCCGGCCGCTACTTCGAATTGGCCGGTTCGATGCAACCGGACCCGCACGACGCAACGATGACGTCAGCAGATCCGCGGCAACTGCTCCCCGACCGGCAGGTCGACGACGCGCGTCCCGCCGAGCCCCGTGCGGGCCACCACCATGCCCGGGTGGGCGTCCACCGCCTCACCGATCACTGCCGCGTCCCGGCCCAGCGGGTGTGCCCGCATGGCGTCCAGGACCGCGTCGGCGTGTTCGCGCGGTACGAACGCCACCAGCTTCCCCTCGTTGGCAACGTACATCGGGTCGAGCCCGAGGATGGCACAGGCATTGGCCACCGGCGCGGGAACGGGGACGTTTCGCTCCTGGATCAGGACGCCGGTGCCGGACGCGGCCGCGATCTCGTTGAGGGACGCGGCGAGCCCCCCACGGGTGGGGTCGCGCAGTACGTGCAGGTCCGGGGTGACCGCGAGCATGGCCTCCACGAGTCCGCCCAGGGCGGCACAGTCGCTCGCGATCTCGACTCCGAACTCCAGCCCCTCGCGCACGCTCATGATTGCCACGCCATGGACACCGATCTCCCCGCTCACGATCACGGCGTCACCCGGGACGACCCGCTGCGGCCGCAGATCCACGCCGACCGGGATGAGGCCGATACCGGCGGTGTTGATGAAGATGCCGTCTCCATGACCGGTTTCGACCACCTTGGTGTCCCCCGTCACCACCTCGACGCCCGCGTCGCGCGCGGCGGCGCCGAATGCCTCGGCGACACGCGCGACGACGGAGAGCTCGACGCCCTCCTCCAGAATGAATCCGCAGGACAGGTAGGCGGCACGCGCACCGCTCATGGCCAGGTCGTTGACGGTGCCGTTGACCGCGAGGTCGCCGATGCTGCCACCGGGGAAGAACAGCGGCCGCACCACGAAGGAGTCGGTGGAGAAGGCCAGGCGGGCGCCCCCCAGCGGCACGGACGCCGAATCGCCCAGTTGCGCGAGCGTCTCGCCTCCGAAGGCGGGAGCGAAGATGTGCTGGACCAGTTCGGCGGAGAGCGCGCCGCCACCGCCGTGGCCCATGACGATGCGCGGGTGGTCCCGCAGCGGGGCCGGGCACGTCCATGCTGTGGGATCGAGCGGCGGGATGCCGGAGGGAGGCGTTGCCGAAACGGCTCGGTCGCCGCGCGTGGGGGTGTCGACGGTCTCAGCCAACGGGGCTCGCCTCCCGAGGTGCGGTCTTGTTCATGTCCAGCCGCCGGTAGAGGTAGTACGCGGCGCAGGCGCCCTCGCTGGAGACCATGGTGGCTCCGAGTGGGGTGCGAGGGGTGCAGACGGTGCCGAACGCCTCGCATTCGTGGGGCTTCAGCAGGCCCTGCAATACCTCTCCGCTGCGACATTGGGCGGGTTCACGGGTGTCGATACCGGACACCTGGAAGCGGTATTCGGCGTCGTAGTCCCGATAGCGCGGGGCGAGCCGCCAGCCACTGCCGGGAATGACGCCGATGCCGCGCCAGGCCCGGTCCGTCACCTCGAAGACGTCCTCCAGCATGGCCAGTGCGGCAGGGTTACCCTCGGAGCGCACCGCGCGCGGGTAGGCGTTGTCCACGGTGTGTTCGCCGCGTTCCAACTGGGCCACGGTGCGCCGTACACCTTCCAGGATGTCCAGCGGTTCGAATCCTGTTACCACGATCGGGACGCCGAACCGTTCGGCCAGCTCGGGATATTCGCCCAGGCCCATCACACTGCACACATGCCCTGCGGCGAGGAATGCCTGAACCCGGCAGTTCGGCGACCGCATGATCGCCTCGATCGCGGGTGGTACCCGGACATGGGACACGAGCAGACTGAAGTTGCGGATGCCGAGCCTGCGCGCCTGATAAACCGTCATGGCGTTGGGAGGGGCGGTGGTTTCGAAGCCGATTCCGAAGAACACGACCTCCCGGTCCGGGTTCTGCTGGGCGATCTTCAGCGCGTCGAGCGGGGAGTAGACGACGCGCACGTCGCCGCCCTCGCTGCGGACCCGGAAGAGATCCCGTCCGGTGCCGGGGACGCGGAGCATGTCGCCGAAGGAACAGAAGATCACTTCGGGACGGGAGGCGATCTCCAGCGCCTTGTCGATGACTTCCAGCGGGGTGACGCAGACGGGGCAGCCCGGTCCGTGGATCAGTTCCACCTGGTCCGGCAGGAGTTGGTCGATGCCGTGCCGGATAATGGTGTGGGTCTGCCCACCGCAGACCTCCATCAGCGCCCACGGCCTGGTCACGATGGAGCGGATCTCGTCGAGCAGCCCGCGGGCCAGCTCGGGGTCCTGGAATTCGTCGATGTACTTCACTGCCGCGCCTCCTGCGATGCCTCGGCGGTGCCGGGCAGCGGCAGCCCGCCGGCCTCTGCCGCCATTTCCCATGGGTCGCCGAACTCCTCCTGCAGCATGCCGAGTTGGGTGAACAGCTCCAGCGTCTGCCTGGCCGACTCCTCGTCCAGTTTCTGTAGGGCGAACCCCACGTGGACGATGGCGTACTCACCGACCTGAAGGTCCGGCAGATACTCCAGACACGCTTCCTTGACCACTCCGCCGAAATCGACGGTGGCCATGCGTGTGCCGTCCCGCTCCTCGATTTCCAGTACTCTGCCGGGCACCGCCAGGCACATGGCTTCTCCTCGCTGTGGTTGCTCTCGCCCGCCCGGTCCTGCCGGGCGCGCTGTCAGTGGGTGGCGGCGCTCCCCCGCACCGCGCCGATGCGGCCTTCTGGTGCTCCGGGGGCGTGGGCCCGGGCGGCGACCATGACTTGCCCCAGCGCCAGCCCCCCGTCGCTCGGGGGGACTTGTCGGTGTCTCAGAACTGTGAAGTCGAGTTCGCGCAGCATCCGGGCACAGGCCGAGGAGAGCAGCGTGTTGGCGAAGACTCCGCCGGTCAGGGCCACGGTGTCCAGGCCGTGCTGCTGACGTGCCAGGACGCAGGTGCTGCGCACGAGGGCGGCCACCGCGTCGTGGAAGCGTGCCGCGACGACACCCGGCGCGGTACCCGCGCGCACATCATCGATCACCGCCGAAAGTACCGGCGCGGGGTCGGCGATCAGTGCGCTCGCGCTGTCCGGTGCGGGTGGACGCAGTGCGAACCCGTATCCCCCGCAGTCGCCCCCCGTCGTGCCGAGCGCGGCGGCTTCGAGTTCGACGGCGGCCTGGGCCTCGTATCCGACCCGGTGGCAGATGCCGGTGAGGGAGGAGACCGCGTCGAACAGCCGACCCATGCTGGAGGTGGGCACGCAATGAAGGTTCCGCTCCAACTGTCGTGAGAGTACGTGTAGTTCATCTACTTCACAGGCCGTCGTGCACGGCAGGTCGCGCGCCCATTCGATTCCCGCCGCGTGCAGATGTGCCAGGGCCATGCGGTACGGACGGTGTACGGCGGCGTCGCCACCGGGCAGGGGGACGTACGCGAGATGCCCGAACCGGTGGTATCCGTCGTAGTCCGCCAGCAGGAACTCGCCGCCCCACACGGCTCCGTCGTCACCGTAGCCGGTGCCGTCGAACGCGACGCCGATCACGCGCCGTGTGCCGTCCAGGCCGTGTTCGGTCATCGCCGAGGCGATGTGCGCGTGATGGTGCTGTACGCGTACGACCTGCCGTTCACCGGCGAGACGGCGGGTCAGCCGTCCCGAGCGGTATCCGGGGTGCGCGTCGACGGCCAGGATGCCGGGCCGCACCCCGGTGATGGTCTCCAACTGCTGTCCGGCGTGCTCGAAGGCGTGTTGGGTGGCGAGGTCGTCCATGTCACCGATGTGGGCGGACAGCCAGGCCCGGCGCCCTTCCGCCAGGCACAGGGTGTTCTTGAGGTCACCGCCCGCGGCGAGGATCGCCGGCACCGGAAGGGGCAGTTCGACGGGCCGGGGGGCGTAGCCGCGTGAGCGGCGTACGGTCAGCGGTTCCCCGTCACAGACGCGTACGACGGAGTCGTCGCACGGTACGTGGATCGGGCGGTCGTGGGTCAGCCAGACGTCGGCCAGGGGGGCGAGCCGCTCCAGCGCCTCGGCGTCGTCCGTGACGATCGGCTCCCCGGCCACGTTGCCGCTGGTCATGACGAGCAGGCGCGGCCCGGCCGGGTCGCCGGGCAGCCCGAGGAGCAGGTGGTGCAGGGGCGTGTAGGCGAGCATGACGCCGAGGTCGGGGCTGCCCGGTGCGACGTCGTCCGACAGCACCGGAGCGCCCGGTCCGGGAGCGGCGTGACTGCGGCGCCTCAGCAGAACAATCGGCCGGGCGACACCGGTGAGCAGGGTCCGCTCCTCGGCGCCGACATGGACGAGGTGTTCGATGTCGGTGATGTCGCGGGCCATCAGGGCGAACGGCTTGTCGCCACGGGCCTTGCGGCGGCGCAGTGCGGCCACCGCCCGGGAGCTGGCCGCATCGCAGGCGAGGTGGTAGCCGCCGAGTCCCTTGACTGCGAGGATCGCGCCGCCGGCCAGGAGCCGGCGAGCCTCTGCGACGGGGTCCGTAGTGTTCGCGCGTCGCGGGGGCTTGTCCGGTTCCGGGTGTGCCACCAACAGATCGAGGCGGGGCCCGCATCGGTGGCAGGCCACCGGCTGGGCATGGAAGCGGCGGTCCGCCGGGTCCGCGTACTCGCGGGCGCAGTCGGGGCACATGGGGAATCGGGCCATGGTGGTGTGCGCGCGGTCGTACGGCAGTTCCGTGACGATCGTGAACCGCGGCCCGCAGTTGGTGCAGGTGATGAAGGGGTGCCGGTGGCGCCGGTCCGCGGGATCGGCCAGCTCGGCAAGGCAGTCGGCGCAGGTGGCCACGTCCGGCGGGACCAGCGTGCGGGAAGGCCCGCCGGCGCGGGAGGCGACGATGGTGAAGCCCGCACCGCCGGCTGCGGGAACGTCGCTGTGCTCGACGGAGTCGAGGACGGCCATGGGCGGTGCGTCGGCGGCGATCCCTTCGCAGAACAGGGCCACCGCAGCCGGTGAGCCCTCGACTTCCGCGACGACGCCCTCGGGGGTGTTGGTGACGTGTCCGGCCAGGCCCATGCCGAGGGCGCGCGTGTACAGGTAGGGCCGGAATCCGACGCCCTGGACGATGCCACGGACGGTGATCCGGCGGCGCTGCACCGGGTCGCCCGTGGCCGGGTGGGGCCGCTGCGTCGTCACGGGCGGGTGTGCGCCGTGGCGCCGGACGCATCCGTCGCGCCGCCCGGCTCGTCTTCGCCGGGATGCGTGTGGGGCCTGTCGTGAGAGGCCTCGTCGTGTTCCAGGTGGGTATGGGTGTGCGTGGACCGGTGCTGCTGGGCCATGACGGGCCGGTGGACCGGGGCGCCGTTCGCGGCGCCCAGTGCCCGTTCGAGGAGCGCCCCGACACCGGCACCGCGCCGGGCGGAAGTGAGGAGCACCTCCACACCGGGATTGACCTGCTCGACATGGGCGCGGAACGCGTCCTCGTCGAACTCCACCGCCTCGGCGATGTCCGTCTTGGTGACGAGCACCAGGTGCGCCAGCCCGAAGGCGGTGGGGTACTTCAGCGGCTTGTCCTCGCCCTCGGTGACCGAGGCGAGGACGACCCTCAGTGTTTCGCCGAGGTCGTACGAGGCCGGGCAGACCAGGTTGCCGACGTTCTCGACGAACAGGAGCCGGGTGTCCTCGGGCAGCCACCCGTCGAGGTGCCCGCCCAGCATCCGGGCCTCCAGGTGGCAGAGTCCGTCGGTGAGCACCTGCTTGACCGGGGCGCCCGAGCGGGCCAGGCGAGTGGCGTCGTTCTCGGTGGCCAGGTCGGCGGTCAGCGCCGCCACGGGGACGCCCGTCTCCCTGGCCAGTACCAATTCACGTTCGAGCAGTGCCGTCTTGCCACTGCCCGGGCTGGAGAGCAGATTGACGACCGCGGTGCCGCGGGCGGCGAGTTCGGTGCGCAGGCGGTGCGCTGCCGTGTCGTTCTTCGCGAGTACCGCCTGCTGGAGATCGACCACACGGCACATGGTTCAGCGCTCCTCGGAAATCGGTTCACGGATAGGTCTCTGCGCAGGCCCCTCGTCCCAGTGGACGTCGGCGATGCGGAGTTCACGGCCCGAGAGCAGTTCCGCGGTTGCCTCGCCGCACACGGGACAGCACAGCTGCGGTGGCATTCCGACCGCCCATTCGTCCGAGCAGGGCTCGCAGCGTGCTCTCGCCCGTACGGAGTCGACCACCAGTTCGGCGCCTTCCAACACGGTCCCGGCACAGGCCAGTTCGAAGCAGAAGGTCAGTGCGTCGGGGACCACCCCGGCGAGCTCACCGACCTGGAGCCGGACCGATGTGACGGCTACGGCGCCGTCGGCCCGGGCTGCTTCTTCCACCTGGCCGACGACGGCCATGGCGATGGACATCTCGTGCATGGGTCTCCGTCCTGCCCGCGTCATTACACCGGGGGTTGCGGTCGCGGCCGGGCTGGCTCGCCGACGCCGCACGCCGCGTACGTCATTCGGTGCAGCCCGGGACGTGACGGGTGCTCCGGCGTCACATGCCGCGAATCCTCAGGTAGCGCTTGATGTCGGGCATGACCTGGGCCACGAGTACGGCAACGGCGGCGGCGGCCGCGCCGCCAAGGATGATCTTCTTCACGATGGTGTTCATCTCCTCAGTCCATGGCCGGGCCGGCCGCCGGCTGTGCGGTCGGCGCGGTCCGTTCGTCGTCCCGCACAAGGCGCAGGACCATGTTCACGGCCTCCGGTACGGCAGCCGCGACAGGCTCGCTCAGGCCGATGCCCTCGTCGACACGGGCGGGTTCGCATCCGACGACCAGCGTGCGCCCCGGGGGCGTGCAGCCCGTTCCGGCGCACAGGGTTTCCAGCAGGGTCAGGACCGCGTCGGGGGACATGCGGTGGCCGTCGAGCAGCGCTTCCTGCGGCTCGATACTGCCCGCCCGGTCGGCCTCGATCAGATACAGCGTTCCGGGCTCGCCACCGCGTTGCGTGGCATCGATCAGGACCAGCGTGTCGTACCCGTCGAGGAGCTGGTACGCGAGATGGACTCCGCGCACCCCGATGTCCACCGCTTCGACGTGGCCGGGAAGGGGGCCCGACACCAGTCGTCGTACGGTCTCGACACCGAAGCCGTCGTCGCCGAGGAAGATGTTCCCGACACCCGCGACCAGAGTCGTCGCTCTCTGCTCCGAGGGCGCCGTCATGCGTCCTCCAGGGGTGCGACCTCGTCGGGCTGGAAGTAGAGGAACCGGCCCTGCTCGCGTCGGATGTCCGCACCGGGGTCGCCCTCCACGGTGACCGCGAGGTGCACTCCCCCGTCCACGTCGTGGAGTACCGCTTCGACCAGTGCGCTGCGGTCCTTGAGAAAGAGGTCCTGGGCGTCGGTACGGCGCAGGCCCGGCCGCAGCAGTACGCGGCTGCCCGCCCCCACCGGCCGGCCTGCCACCAGAATCCGGTCGTGCTGCGGGTCGGCGCCGCCGTCGCCCGCCGGGTCCCACCACGGCTGCTCCGGCCTGATCAGGTCGTACTCGTCGGCCCCTTCCGGCACTTGTGGAAATCCGTCGGACGCGACGGTCGCGGGTGCACCCGGCCCGGTGACTTCCCGCAGGGCCCGCACCGCGCCGTGCAGCCGCTCCAGGACCTCTGGGGGCATGGAGTCGGCCAGGTCGATCACTGCGGCCGCCCGGTCGTCCGTCCCCCGGGCCTCACGCTTCTCCTGGTCGGTCAGGGCGGCCGTCCGCAGGGCGAGGATCTCGTCGATCTCCGTGGAGTCGTACAGCGCTCCGGGGCTCTCAGGGGCGATGGCCGGGTGGTCCTCAAGGATGATCGGGGACGAGAGCATCAGGTCCGCGCGGCCGGGCTCCCCGGCCAGTACGGGCCAGGTGTGCAGGTTCCGGCAGCCCGCGACCGCGCCCTTGGCCCACTGGGGAGGGTCCGTCATCGACAGGAACGATCCTGCGTCGAGGCCCAGGAGGAGGTGCGCGGCCACCAGTGATCTGGGCAGCGCGGCATCCCGGTCCGCGTCAGCGGTGTCCGGCGTCCAGGTGCTGGTGTTCTCCACCACGGCGGTGAGCCGCATCGCCCGGTAGGGGCCGTCGAGTTCGGCGGCGGACAGCCTCACCGCGCCGTTGACCTCCGCGCAGCGGCGCACCAGGCGACCGACGGTCCGGCCCTCCTCGTCGCGGACCGTTTCGTACTCCTCGCGTGCCGGGCGCGTGAAGTGGACGACGACGCCGTCGCCGGTGAGCTCGGCCACGGTGGTGAGCACTTCGACCCGTTCCTCCGCGCCCTCGTCCCAGGGAACCAGGACCCGGTCGGTGAGGTGGAGTTCGGGGACGGTCCGGAAGGTGCCGTCCTCGCGGATCTGCTCCACGGTGCGGCGCTGGGCGTGCAGGAAGCGCACCTCGGCCGCCAGCGTCGCGTCCGCCTTCGGTTCCATCAGGCATTCGGTGTGCTGGAAGTCGTGCTCCTCGGCGGTGGCCGCCCAGGCCGGTGGCACAAGCACCCCGAACTGCCAGCGGAGCCGGTTCTTGGCCGCGGACGCGCGGTACGGGTACAGGACGTAGCCCTCGAAGAGGACCGCGTCGGCCACGCCCCGGGCAGCGGCGAAACGGGCTTCGAGCGCGGGGGTGAACGCGGATGTGGTCATTGCGCCGTCCTCTCGGCGAGTCCGGCGTCGGCAAGTCTTCCGTCCGGCGGGATGGTCGTGGTTCCGGCCGCGTCCAGAAGCGCCCGGACGGTCGCCTCCCAGGACGGCAGTGCGTGCCGGGAACGGAATTCGAGCAGCGCGTCCATGGCGTCGCGGGGAAGACGGATCCAGCCGCACCCTGGAAAGTGCTGATCGACCATCTCCTGCCACACCGCCACCGGCATCCGGAACGGCGCCTCCAGGTCCCATGGCACCGGCTCGACCCGGAAGCCGCCGGAACCGGTGAAGGCGGTGCCGGAGAAGAGCATCAGGAGCGGCGCCTCACCATCCGTCAGCGCGTTCATGTACCGCGTCGCGGCGATCTCCAGGTCGTACGTGCAGGGCACGACGACGTCCGTCTCGGATTCCCCGGTGAACGCGGGAACCATGACCGGGACCTGGGCGAACTGCACGGGCTGGAGTGTGCTGCCCCAGCGTGAACGCTCTCCGAACAGGTCCGTCAGACCTTCGGCCTCCGTCTTTTCGTAGCCGCGCCGGGCCGGTTCGATGCGGATCTGGCAGCGCAGCGCGAGCGCGTGGACCCGCGCTTCCTCGGACGCGGTGATGCGCAGCCGGAAGACGAGGGTGGGGCCGGCGGCGTACGGGTCGGCGCGTACGCCGGTGCAGGTGAAGGTGAAGTCCGTCATGGCCGACACTCCCCCACCATTGCCCCGGCTCGGCGTTCGACGCGTTCGAAGAAGGCCTGCAGATCGGCCCGGGCCTCGGCTCCGCCGTCGAATCCCTGCCACAGCAGGCGCATGCGTCCCACCAACTCGTAGCAGATGTCGATCGGTACCAGATAGCACTGGGCCCGGCCCTCGGAGCGGCGCAACAGCAGGGCTTCCACGTCGGGTTCGAGCAGCTCGGAGAGACGGCTGCCGCCGAGGACCGTCTGCCAGGTCGAAGGATCCAGTTCGCTCTCGGTGGCCCCGGCAGGGCTCGGGTAGAGCGCCACCAGCCGGTCCAGTGCGGCATTGCGGAAGAAGAAGGCGACGCTGACCGGGATCTGCAGGAGTTCCCACGCGTTGTCGTCGAGGCGGTGGTCGGGGTCGGCGAGGTAGCGGTCCGGGACGCTCAGGAACCGGCCGTGGGCGGCGCCGGGCCGCTCGAAGAGCAGGGCGCACGGAGTGCAGGCGCACGCCAGCGACCGTTGTTCGGTGTCCACCAGATGCCGGTGGTCGTCCTCGGTGACCAGTACTCCGCACAGTTCGCACCGCTCCTGCCGCGGCTCGCGTGGTACCGCGAACCGCCGCAGGGTGTGTACGCCCGATGCGGGCGCGGACCGCCCGGTCCACGTCCCAGGCGCGCTCATGACGTCCCGGCCGGGGCCGGGCGGGCGGTCGGCGCGCCTTGTGGCGAGCGAGTTCCGATCTGAAGGAGTGCCGGCTCCCGGCCGGTGGAGGCGGGCTCCATCTCGACCGTGGTGACTTCCGGTGCGAAGCAGGCCAGGGAATTCTCGACGGACAGCGGTGCGGCGGGCGCACCGCCGCAGCCGCAGCCGCCCGTGCCGGCGGTCCGCAGGCGCAGAGTCCCCGTACTGTCGTCGAAGCTCACCACCTCGACGGGATCACGGACGGCTTCGAGGGCCCGTCCGATGCGCATGCCGGTGTCCTCGGGGTGCAGGTCGTGCAGGACCAGCAGGCTCGACACGAGGCCGTCGCCCAGGAGCGCGTCCAGGGTTTCGCCGGTATCGCGGCCCGGTGCGGCCAGGAGCCCGTCGATGATCCGGGCCAGCCCTGCCCCGTAGAAGTCCATCAGGGCCCGCACCAGTTCCTCGGCCGTCGCGGAGGTCTGCCGGTCGCCTGCTGCCGTCAGTTGTTCGAGCACCTCTTCGATGCGGCGCCCGGCCTGCTCCGCGTCGGGCATCTTCGCTGCCGCGGTATGTGTGGTCGCGCTCATCCGCCGAGTCCGCTCAGACCGGTGGGCACATGCATCTTCTGCACGGTTCGGCCTCCGCCGACGTACATGTGGACGCCGCACGGGAGGCACGGGTCGAAGCTGCGCACGGTGCGCATGATGTCGATGCCCTTGAAGTTCTCCGGCGCGTTCTCCTCGAAGATCGGAGTGTTCTGCACGGCGTCCTCGTAAGGCCCGGGAGTTCCGTAGGTGTCCCTGGTGCTGGCGTTCCACGGCGTCGGAGGGTAGGGGTGGTAGTTGGCGATCTTGCCGTCCCTGATCACCATGTGGTGGGACAGCACCCCCCGCACGGCCTCGGTGAATCCGACGCCGATGCTCTCGTCGGGGACGTCGAACTTCTCCCAGGTCTGGGTGCGTCCGGCGCGGACCTCCTCAAGCCCCTTTTCGGCGCAGTGCAGCGCGATCGCGGCCGCATAAGCCTGGAAGTACGTGCGGGCCCGGTTGCGCTCCAGCGCGTTGCTCCACTTCGGGATCTGCCACTCGAAGGTGGTCTCGGGCTTGGTCATGGTGCGGGGCAGGTTGATGACGACGCTGTGTCCGGTGGCCTTGACGTAGCCGACGTCGACGAGCCCGGACAGGGCGGTGGACCACAACCTGGCGATGGGACCGCCGCCGGTGTCCAGGGCCAGGTGGTCCTTGCCGTCGAACCAGCGCGGCGACATCACCCAGCTGTACTTGTCGTCGAAGTTCCGTTTCTGCGGCGCGGGGATCGTGTGCTGGTTCCACGGGTGGCGTGGGTCGACCGGGTTGCCGAGCGGGTCGTGGGTGACGAACTGCTCCTTGCCCTGCCAGTCGTCGTAGTACGAACTGCCCAGCAGGATCCGGATGCCGAGGTTGATCTCGGTCAGGTCGTTGGTGACCAGCTTGCCGTCCACGATCACACCCGGGGTGACGAACATCCTCCGTCCCCAGTCGCTCATGTTGGCGTAGGTGAAGTCGCAGTGCTCGGGGTCGTTGAGTGCTCCCCAGCAGCCGAGCAGCACCCGTCGGCGCCCGACCTCTTCGTACCCGGGCAGGGCCTCGTAGAAGAAGTCGAACAAGTCGTCGTGCAGGGGCACGACCCGCTTCATGAACTCCACATAGCGCATGAGGCGGGTGAGGTAGTCCGTGAAGAGCTGGACGGAGGCAACGGTGCCCACACCGCCCGGGTAGAGCGTGGAGGGGTGCACATGACGCCCCTCCATCAGGCAGAACATCTCCCGCGTGTAGCGGCTCACCTGGAGGGCCTCGCGGTAGAACTCGCCCTCGATGGGGTTCAGCGACCGCATGATGTCGGCGATCGTGCGGTATCCGTGCTCCCCGGCGTGCGGCGCCTCGGTGCGCTCGGCCAGTTCCAGGACCCCGGGATTGGTCTCGCGGACCATCTTTTCGCAGTAGTCGACCCCGACCAGGTTCTCCTGGAAGATGTTGTGGTCGAACATGTACTCCGCGGACTCGCCGAGATTGATGATCCACTCACCGAGGTGCGGCGGCTTCACCCCGTACGCCATGTTCTGCGTGTACACGGAACACGTGGCGTGGTTGTCGCCGCAGATCCCGCAGATGCGGCTGGTGATGAAGTGCGCGTCCCTGGGGTCCTTGCCCCGCATGAAGACGCTGTAGCCACGGAAGACCGACGACGTGCTGTAGCACTCCGCGACCCGCTTCTGCTTGAAGTCGATCTTCGTGTGGATGCCGAGACTGCCCACGATCCGGGTGATCGGATCCCAGGCCATCTCCACCAGGCCGCTGCCGTCGCCGGCCGCCTTCGTTGTCGGTGCCATCGTGTGTGCCGTAGCCCTTCTGAGAAGCGTGAGGTGGGGTCGTCACCGGAAGGTGCGCAGTTCTGTCGGTGTCCTGGACGGGATCACCACGGAGGCCGGTAGCCCGTGGTCAGCCGGTCCCTCTTGTGCCGCCACTTCGGCTCCTTGTCCACCGTTTTCGCGGTGATCGACCGGAGCCTGCGGATGACCGCGCCGTACGCGCCGCTGGCGGTGACGGAGGCCTTGGCGCCGGGCGGTTCGTCCATGAACGGCATGAACTTGTCGGGGAAGCCCGGCATGGTGCAGGCGATGCAGATGCCGCCCACGTTCGGGCAGCCTCCGATGCCGTTCATCCAGCCGCGTTTGGGTACGTTGCACTTGACGACGGGGCCCCAGCAGCCGAGCTTGACCAGGCACTTGGGCGAGTCGTAGGTCTCGGCGAACTCACCCTGTTCGTAGTACCCGGCCCGGTCGCACCCCTCGTGCACGGTGGCGCCGAACAGCCAGGTCGGTCGGAGCTTGTCGTCCAGCGGAATCATCGGAGCGGATCCCGCCGCCTGGTACAGCAGGTAGGTCAGGGTCTCCGAGAAGTTGTCCGGCTGGATCGGGCAGCCGGGCACGCACACGATCGGGATCCCGGCCTTCGACTTCCAGCCCCAGCCGAGATAGTCGGGCAGGCCCATGGCACCGGTCGGGTTGCCGGCCATCGCGTGGATTCCGCCGTACGTGGCGCAGGTCCCGATGGCGACGACGGCCAGGGCCTTGGGCGCCAGGCGATCGATCCATTCGCTGGTGGTGACCGGCTGGCCGGTCTCCGGGTCGTCACCGAATCCGCACCAGTAGCCCTCCGGCTTGATCGTCTCGTTCGGGATGGAACCCTCCACGACCAGGACGAAGGGATCGATCTCGCCGCGCTCGCCCTTGAAGAACCACTCGATGAACGTGTCCGCACCGCCCACGGGGCCGCTTTCGAAGTCGATCAGCGGCCAGTGGACCTGGATCTTGGGCAGACCGGGCAGCGCACCGGTCACGATTTCTTCGATGCTGGGCTGCATCGCGGCGGTCAGGGCCACTGAGTCGCCGTCACAGCTCAGCCCCGCGTTGATCCAGAGGATATGGATCGGGGACTCTTCTCCGGTGGCCGCAGCGGGTGCGTCCACGGTGTTCGACGTTGTTGCATCCATGAGGATGCCTCCCTGGAAAGAGACAACAGTGAAGGCCGACATATCGGCCTTCACTGTCGTTGGTAACAGGCCTTCGGCGCGGGTACACCATCGTGCGCCGCCAGTGCGGTGACGCCGGGCTCAAAAGCAGGCCGTTCCCCTGCGGATCCGGCGGCCGCGGCGAGGTGCGAGGGGCGGGCCGAGGGGGGATCCTTGTGGACGAACGCGCGCCGCAGCGCGTGGTAGGACGAGCGTGGGTCGAAGAAGGTCCGCCGCATCGCCGCCAGCTCCTGCTCGCGGTAGTCGGCCAGGGGTCTGTGCGCCTCGTCCCGGTCCCGTTCGGTCTTCTTCGCCGCGATCCGCGCCTGTACCGCGGGCGACGCGGCCAGGCGGGCCGCCAGCCGGGTGACCTCCTCGGCGAACGACTGCGCAGCGCAGTCGACCGTCCGGTCGGCCAGTCCGAGCCGCACCGCGGCTTCGGCGCTCACCGGTAGTGCATCGCCGGTGAGGCGATCCGCGACGGCGGACCCCACCCGGCGCGGCAGCGTGTACGTCCAGTACTCGGAGCCGTACAGCCCCATCAGTCGGTAGTGCGGGTTCAGCACCGCGCCCGACCTGCACCAGATCTCGTCGGCGGCCAGGGCGAGCATCACCCCGCCCGCGGCCGCGTTGCCGCCCACGGCGGAGACCACCAGCCGGTCGGTGGTGGTCAGTACGGCCTCCACGAGGTCGTCCATGGCGTTGATGTTGGCCCAGGACTCCTCGCCCGGGTCGGCGGCGGCCTCGATGACGTTGAGGTGGATGCCGTTGGAGAAGAAGTCCCGGTCGCCTCCCAGCACCAGCACCGAGGTGGGCCGCCGGCACGCCACCAGGTAGGCGTCGTGCAGGCGTCGGCACTGCGCCGTGCTCATCGCACCGCCGGGGAAGGAGAACGAGAGGAATCCGGCCTGCCCCACCTCCCGGTAGCGGATGTCGCTCCAGCCGGGCCGGCCCCCTTGCTCGTACAGCGGCGCGGGATGCTCGGGCAGTGCGGGCAGACGCCCGGCGAGCGCCGTCACAGCGGGCAGTTTGAACGTGGCGGGCCCGCCCGGCGTGCGCCGGGGGCGGAGTTCGGGGATCCACACCGCGCCGTCGGTCGTCGCCCGGCAGACGGCCCCTGCCCGTACGGCCACCAGCTCGCCCGGCCTGCCGCGCAGTTCGTGCTCCGGGTGCCCCCCGTGCAGAAACCATTCGTCCCCGAGCAGTTCGTCGAGCACTCCGGGGAACGAGTCGGCGGCCCGCAGCTTGCGCAGGACCGCTTCCGTGGAGTCCGACTCCCAGTCGATGCGACGGTGCTCCTGGCGGAAGTACGGCCGCGTGCGGATGCGCGGCTCCTCGTCCCCGCCGGTCTGCGGGCGAGGGACGTACGTACCGGACGCGAAGCGCTCGACGGCGAGGTGCACGGCCCGCAACGCGGCGTCGGAGACTTCGTTGCGGTACAGGTCGCTCTTGCCCACCAAAGGCACCGCGAAGGGAGCCGATGCCCAGATGTCTCCGGCATCCATCTCCTCGTCGGCCTGCAGGACCGTCACACCCCAGGTGTCCGCGTCCTCGTGGATGGCCCAGTCGAGGGACGACGGCCCGCGATCGCCGGGCGGGCCGGGGTGGACGACGAGGCAGGTGTGCGCCGCCCACACGTCCCGAGGGATGGCGGTCTTCAGCAACGGGGCCAGAATGAGGTCGGGCGCGAACTCCTGGACGGCTCGCCGCAGCGACGCGTCGCGAGCGGACGCGTCCGGAGTTGCGAGTTCCACGGCCACGGCGTGACCGCGATCCCTCAGCTCGGCATGGACACGCTGAGTGAGACTGTTGAACGCGCTCGCCACGATCAGAATGTGCATGGCAATCTCCCAACGCCGGGCAGATCCGGCTGGTAGCGATGGTGGGGTACCGCGGTCGGGGCTCCAGCGGCAACCGGCCGCGAAGTCACCCGAAAGCGAACGTTTCGGCGACCGCTCAGTGGAACCCGTAAACCGAGCCCCGCGCTCAGCGGATCGGAATGAACCGGACGACGGCATGACACGGGACCGAGCGTTCACTCCGAGCCCAACTACGCACCCGCCGCGGCCGGTCGACGCCGGCCTGCATGGCCCGCCCGGGCGGCCTGTCATCTTTACGTGACTTCGCGACGCAACTCTCGGTCACGCTTTGGCCTTTGCTGTGGCGGAGTCGGCAAGGGGGAGCGTGTGGCCGCCCTCTGGGCGTTTCGGACCGATCAGCAGCCGCACGGCCTGAACTGAACTTGGGGATGCACATGCCATACACCGGCCGGAACGCATGACCCTGCCGCTCGCGGAGCGCCGGCAGGCGTCCGCGGGACCACGGGAGGGCCGGCCGAAAGGGCGCGTGGCGGCGCACGAGCAATGACCACTACACGTGTACGGGCACGGTCGTAGTCTGCGGCCGGACCGGCCTGTCATGGCTGGACGGAATGACACAGCACAAGATATTCAGCAGAACGGCACATGCCGCTCGGGCCGTGTTAGCCCCCGGGAAGAGGAGCAGGAGACCGGCGGACCGACGGTGTCTGCGTCTGCCTCGCAAGCCGGACCATCCGCGCACGGGCCGACGCGGCTGGCGAAGATGGGTGCCCTCGTTATGGCTGGTCACGGGCTCGTTCCTGATGGTCACCGCAACGCTCGTGGCCGTGGTGGGCATCGCCTACGCGCGTACGGACATCCCCGAGAACCTCAACGCCTTCGCCACGCAGCAGGACACCGTCTACTACTGGGCGGACGGCACTCCCATGGCCCGTACGGGCTGGGTGAGCCGCCAGGAAATGCCCCTGTCGAAGATCCCCGACGACGTCCGATGGGCCGTGCTGGCGGCCGAGAACGCCGACTTCTACTCGGACCACGGCATATCGACGCAGGGAATCACCGCGCGCTGTGGCGCACGGTCAGCGACGGGGAGACCCGGGGCGGATCGACCACCACGTTTCCCAAACCGAAGCCGCATCACAAGCGGAAGGCAGCAGCGAGGGCGACCCGCGCAGTACGAGAAGTGGCGCAAGGAGGCACGGAACGCATACGTCGCCGGGTTCGAGCGGGAGTTCCACGGCAGCCGCGCGCCGCTGTTCATCGGGAATCACTTCGAGGACTGGAACGGCGGGATCTACATGGATGCCGCGGAGGAGACCATGCGCGAGGTCTGCCCGCGCAAGGAGGTGCGCTGTGTGTCCTTCCGCGAACTGACCGACTGGCTCGACGCGCAGGACCCCGAGGTCCTCGCCCAGTGGCGGACGCTCGACCCCGCCCAGCCGCCGAACTGGAAGCAATAGGCCGATGAACGCGGACCGCGAAGCCCTGGCCTGGAACAACTCGCAGGAGTGAGGAGTCGTTCAGGGCCGGGGCTCCGCGGTCGGGAATTCGCGGGCGTCGTCGACGCCCTGGGTCAGTTCGCCTTCTTGACGAACTCCGTGGTGTACGTCTTGGAGAGGTCCACCTTCGCGTTCTTCAGGTTCGGGTTGAAGGCCTTCAGCACACGCTCCACGGTTGCGGGGCCGTCCGCGGGCATGACGCCGTCCGTGGTGAACATGGGCAGGGTGCTCTTGATGGCCTCTGCGTAGAGCGCCTTTCCACCGCCCTGCGCGTAGTCGGCGGGCATCTTCGCGGCGATCTCGTCGGCGCTGTGCGTGGACATCCACTTCAGCGTCTTGACGAAGGCGTTGGCCAGCTTCTGGACGGTTTCCTTGTGGCTGTTGACCCACTCGGTCTGCATGTAGAGGCTGGAGGACGGGTAAGGGCCGCCGAGCGCCTGCTGGGAGCCCTCGGGGGTCCGCATGTCGATGAGGACCTTGCCGAGCTTCTTGTCCAGGATGGTGGCGACGGTCGGGTCGGTGGTCATGCCGCCCTGGATGGAACCCTGCTGAAGTGCGGAGATGAACGTCTGCCCCGCTCCGACGGCCACGGGCGTGAATTCGCTGGTCTTCACGTCGTTGCTCACGGCGAGGTACTTCGTCAGGAAGTCGGTCGAGGAGCCGAGACCCGTCACTCCGAGCTTCTTGCCCTTGAAGTCCTTCGCCGACTTGATGTCACCCGCCGCCTGGTTCGAGACGATCTCGACCTCGCCGGGAGCATGGGAGAACTGGACGACCGACTCGACCTGCTTGCCCTTCACCTGAAGGTCGAGGGTGTGGTCGTAGAAGCCCACCGTGCCCTGGACATCGCCGGAGACCAGGGCCGTCTCGGCCTGGACTCCCGCGGGCTCGGTCAGGAGCTGGACCGACACTCCCTCCTCCTTGAAGTAGCCGAGCCGCTCGGTCAGCATCGCGGGCAGGTAGATGACCTTGTCCAGGCCCCCGACCATGATCTTGACCTTGTCGTCCTTGCCACCGGAGGCCGAGGTGGAGTCGCCGCCACAGGCGGTCAGGGTGGTCAGGGCGAGCGCCCCTGCGACAGCGACGGCCGAGATCCGGGTGGATGTGCGCATCTGATTCACGTCCTTGTGAAGAAAGAAATCGGGTGTACGGGTGTGCGGCGGGCGTCAGCGGGCGGTGTCGGCCTCGGCCGGCTTCCAGCGGAAGAGCCGTTTTTCGAGGAAGGTCAGCAGGCCTTCGGCCAGCAGCGCGACGATCGCGAGGATGACCATCGCGGCGTAGACACCGGCGGCGTTGAACGTGCCCTGGGAGGCGGCGACCAGCAGTCCGAGCCCCTTGGTGGCACCGATGTACTCACCGACGATGGCGCCGATGAGCGCGAAGCCGAAGCTCACGTGCAGGCTGGTGAAGATCCATGACGTGGCCGAGGGGATGACCACCTGAAGGGTGACCTGCCGGTTGCTGGCGCCCAGGATGCGGGAGTTGGCGACGAGGTTGCGGTCGACCTCCCTGGCTCCCTGGAAGGCGTTGAAGAAGACGGGGAAGAACACGAGGACGACCGCGGAGGCGACCTTCGAGGCCGGTCCGAGACCGAACCAGATGAGGAAGATCGGTGCGAGCACGATACGCGGCAGGGCGTTGAGCACCTTGATGTACGGACCGAGCACATCGGCGGCGAACCGGACGCGGCCCAGCGCGATTCCGAGCAGCACACCGGCGATCACACCGATGACCCAGCCGAGCAGCGCCTCGTAGAGCGTGTACCAGATCTGCTCCCACAGGGAGCCCTGGGCGGTGCCGTCGACGACCCAGGTGCCGATCTGGTCCCAGATCTTCGACGGCATGGAGAAGTTGAACGGGTCGATGACCGCGGTCCGGGCCAGCCACTCCCAGAGTCCGATGACCGCGATGAGCACCGCGACCCGGCTCCCGAGCACGAGGAACTTACGGTTCCGGGCGGCCCGCGCCCTGGCTTGGGTCCGCTCGGTCTTGGTGACGGGGGCGCTCGCGGTGATGGTTTCAGGCGACATTGAAGGCACCCCTCTCGCGGGTGATGCGGACCTCTTCACCGAGTGAGGACCAGATCTCCCGGTAGATCTCGACGAACCGGGGTTCCAGACGCACCTGCTCGACCTTGCGGGGGCGGGGCAGGTCGATCTCGAAGACCTCCTTGATCGTGGCCGGTCCCGCGGTCATGACCACGACCTTGTCGGCCAGCGCGATGGACTCCTCCAGGTCATGGGTGACGAAGACGACGGAGGCGCCGGTACCGGCCCACAGCTCCAGCAGTTCGTCCGACATCAGGGCCCTGGTCTGCACGTCGAGCGCGGAGAAGGGTTCGTCCATGAGCAGGATCTCGGGGTCGTTGACGAAGGTGGCCGCGAGGGCGACCCGCTTGCGCTGACCGCCGGACAACTGGTGGGGATAACGGTCCTCGAAGGAGGAAAGACCGACCCGGGCGAGCCATTCCCTGGCCCGCTCCTTCGCCTCGGGCTTCGGCACGCCACGGAAGCGGGGCCCAGCCATCACGTTGGAAAGCACGGTCCGCCAGGGGAAGACCGCGTCCTGCTGGAAGACGAAGCCGACCTTGTCGCCGATGCCGCGCACCGGCTCGCCGCCGACCAGCACCTCCCCCTCGGTGGGCTCTTCCAGACCGCTGACCAGGGTCAGCGTGGTCGACTTGCCGCATCCGGTGGGGCCGACCACGGCGACGAATTCGCCGCGTCCGATCGTGAGGTCCAGATCCCGTACGGCGGTGTGGAGCGTCCCCGACGGAGTCCGGAACGCTTTGCTCGCCCCCCGCAGCTCGATGGCGGGGCTCGTATCGCTGTTCATGGAGCGGGACGCTAAGTGCGCCGCGCGGACCTGGGCACCCTTGCGCTCACAACTCCTGCTTCTGCTCATAACCCGCGGTTCTGCTCGTTTTGCTCGCGCTGCGACAACGAATGCGACACGAAGACTGGTCATCGGCGTCGGCGACGTTTACGTTGCGTTCACACAAGGACGAAACGGAGCATCAGGTTCCTGGCCGGCGGAAGGCAGAGGTCGAAGCACATGCGGATTCACTGGCCCCGCCGTGTCTTCGCCCAGGTCCTGCTCACCCAGGTGGCCATCACCACCGGCGTGATCATGCTCGTCACCGGACTCTTCCTCGCGCCCCTCAGCAACCAGCTCGACAACCAGGCGATGCACCAGGCGCTGTCCATCGCCCAGACCACCGCCGCCGAACCCGGTCTGGTGCGCAACCTGACGAGCACCGACCCCAGCCCCTCCGGACCCGTGCAGGCCGAGGCGGAACGGATCCGGCGGGCCACCGGGGCGCTCTACATCGTGGTCATGGACACCCGCGGAGTGCGCTGGTCGCACACCGACACCGCGCAGATCAGCCGGCACGTCTCGACCGACCCCAGCACGGCTCTGGGCGGCCAGGAGATCATGCAGATCGACAACGGAACCCTGGGCCGCTCGGCACGCGCGAAAGTCCCCCTGCGCGACGGGAACGGGACCATCGTGGGCGCCGTCTCGGTCGGCATCGCCTACGACAGCGTCCATGAGCGGCTTCTCGGGGCCATTCCCGGTCTGCTGCTCTATTCCGGAGCGGCGCTCGCCGTGGGTGTACTGGCCGCCCTGGCCGTCTCGCGGCGGCTGCAGCGCAGCACGCACGGGCTCGCGTTCGCCGACATCTCCGCGTTGCTGGACGAGCGGGAGGCCATGCTGCACAGCATCCGCGAGGCCGTTCTCGCCCTCGACGCCCGGGGCCGGATCCGGTTGCTCAACGACGAGGCGCGGCGCCTGCTGGAGCTGGGCCAGGACGCCGTCGGCCGGGCGCTCGGCGAGGTGCTGCCGCCCGGCCGTACGACGGAGGTGCTGGCGGGACGGGTCGAGGGAGCCAACCTGATCACCGTCTGCAACGGGCGCGTGCTGATCGCCAACCGCATGCCCACCGGTGACGGCGGAGCCGTCGTCACCCTGCGCGACCGCACCGAGCTGGAACTCCTCGGCCGTGAACTGGACTCCACGCACGGCCTGCTGGACGCGCTGCGCGCCCAGGACCACGAGCACGCCAACCGGCTGCACACCCTGCTCGGGCTCCTTGAACTCGGGAGGCACGAAGCCGCGGTGGAGTTCGTCGCGGAGGTGACCAGCGGTCACCGGGCGTCGGCGGAACAGGTCTCCGAGCGCGTCAACGATCCGCTGTTGTCGGCGCTGTTGGTGGGCAAGTCGGCCATCGCGGCGGAGCGGGGCGCGTCCCTGCGCGTCTCGCCGGGCACCCGGCTCCCGGACGTGGTGGTGGACCCGCGCGATCTGGTGACGGTCCTCGGCAACCTCATCGACAACGCGCTGGACGTCGCCTCGCTCATCGAGGTCGAGCTGCTCGCCGAGGGGACGACCGCGGTCCTGCGGGTCAGCGACAACGGTCCCGGAATACCTCCCGGCATGCGCGAGCACATCTTCACCGAAGGCTGGTCCACCAAGGAGTCCCCCGCGCACCGCGGCCGCGGTCTGGGCCTGGCACTGGTGCGTCGGCTGGCCGAGCGCTACGGTGGCGCGGCTCGCGTCACGGCCAGGGCCGGCGGTGGCGCGGTGTTCACCGTCGTTCTGCCCGAGGCACTCGGCGTCCGGCCGCCGACCGAAGTGGGAGAGTTGCGATGATCGATGTCCTGGTGGTGGACGACGATTTCCGTGTCGCCGAGATCAACGCCGAGTATGTGGCCAGGGTTCCCGGCTTCCGCGTCGTCTCGCGTGCGCACACCGCCGCGCAGGCGCTGGCCTTCCTGGAGCGCGAACGTGTCGATCTGGTCCTGCTCGACCACTATCTTCCGGACGAGACGGGGCTGACCCTGGTACGGCGGCTGCGCCAGCTCGGTCACCCGGCCGATGTGATCATGGTGACCGCGGCCCGTGATGTGTCGACCGTCCGGACCGCGATGCGGTACGGCGCCCTGCAGTACCTGGTCAAGCCGTTCAGTTTCACCGGTCTGCGGTCGAAGCTGGAGAGTTACGCGGCCCTGCGCCGCACCCTCGAAGGCGTGGGTGGCAGTCGGGGCGAGGCGGGACAGGAGCAGGTCGACCAGATCTTCGCCGCGCTTCGCACCGCGGAGTCCGGCCCTGCGGCGGCCCTGCCCAAGGGCCACTCGGCGCCCACGGCCGATGTGATACGCCATGTCCTGTCGGCGGCCGACGAGCCGTTGTCCGCGCATGAGGTCGCCACCCGGGCCGGGCTGAGCCGCTCCACCGCCCAGCGATACCTCAAGTATCTGGAGGGGGCGGGCCGGATCAGCCTCAGTCTCAAGTACGGCGACACCGGCCGGCCCGAACACCGTTACGCGTGGGCGAAGGCGAACTGAGCGGCGTACGGTGCCGTACAGGCCCGGCCGCAGCGCCGGCACACAATCTCACGCACCAGGCCGAAGGGACCGATCCATGAACCGACTCGGTACGAAGACCCGGGCGCAGGTCCGCCGCACGGCGGAGAACTCCCGTTCCGGACGGCGGCGATGAGCCCGTCCGGGGCCGCGGCCGTGGAGCTCACCGACGCAGCCGCCGATCTGGTGCGCCGGCTGCGCGCGGCCCACGGTCCGCTGATGTTCCACCAGTCGGGCGGCTGCTGCGACGGCAGCGCGCCCATGTGTTACCAGGCCGGTGAATTCCGTACCGGCGGCTCGGACGTGCTGCTGGCCTCACTCGATGTCGACGGGGTGGCGGAGAGCGTCCCGTTCTGGATGTCGAGGAGTCAGTACGGGGCGTGGGCGCACACCCGGCTGATCGTCGACGTGGTGGCGGGGCGGGGCAGCGGATTCTCCCTGGAGGCGCCGGAGGGGGTGCGGTTCCTGATCCGGTCCCGGCTCGTCGGCTCGTGACGGGGGCGTCGCAAAGCCGCGATTTGCCGAACGTGACGGAGGCGTCGCAAAGCCGCGGTTTGCCGATCGTCACGGAGGTGTCGCAAAGCCGCGGTTTGCCGATCGTCACGGAGGTGTCGCAAAGCCGCGGTTTGCCGAACGGCAGGATTCCGTGAGGGTGCGGTGGCGACGGCCCAATGATCGTGGCACCGGTGGTAGCGGCGGGCGGGGCTCTCCCGACGGGGTGAGCCCGCGCCGACCGACGGCCACCGGAGCGCAGCCGGTCACGTCAGCGAGGAGAAGCACATGCCGTCCATCGCTCGTCGAGGAGCTGGACTTCGCGGGGCGCCGTTGCCCGGTCGAGGCGAAGGGTGCCCGGACCAGGGCCCGCCCCCGGGGCCAGGCGCGCGAGGACCACGTGCTGGAGCCCGTGTACGGGGATGCCGGCACCTCCCGGCTTCTGCCCCCGCTGCTCAAGGGACGCGCCCGCGGGCCGGTTTTCGTCACCCACCGCCGTCCGGGGCCGGGCAAGGTTGTCAGCTCCCGTGACCTGTGCCCAGACACCGGGCTGGCCCGGCTGTCGTACGGTCAGGCCCGCACCCTGCTCGACGAGGACACCGCCCTGCGCGGACCGGGCACGGGCTGGGACCTGCACGAATACCGCCACTCCTCCCTGACCCATCTCGGCGAACAGGGCGCCTTGCTGATGATGCTGATGGCGAAGTCCCGGCACAAGAAGCCGGAGAACGTCCGCCGCTGCTTCAAGCCGTCCCCCCGAGGCGATCGCCGAACTCACCAGCCTGCTCGCCCCTGGCGACAGCCGACGCTGAGCTGCGTGTGAAACTCCAGGGGGACAGGACACCATCGTGTCCGCCCCGGTCCCCCTACTGATCGCGCGGAGAGCGACGCCGCCACGAGGCCCCCTTCCGCTTGCTCCGATCGCGTCATCAGGCTGACATCTATGCTGGTGCGTCTATGTCTGCGGAGGCTGGCAACCGCTCGCGGCGGATCGACGCAGGCGCTCCAGAGGGGCACCAGAAATGACCACTGAACGAAAATTCGCCGACGCCGAAACCCTGACCCCGGTGATGCGGGAGGCCTTTGGCACCGACCGCCGCATCGCCGCCGTCGACCGCCTGCTCAACGGCACCAAGAAGGGCGTCTACCGCGTCACGCTGGACGACGCCACGAGCACGATCGTCTATGTCTGGAACGCCGACGAGGACTACTGGGACGGGCTGCTTCCGGATGGCCACGACGACCCGTCGAACCCGTTCGCCCACGCCTCCGGTATCGAATTCTTCGAGGCCGCCACCCGTCGGCTGGAAGCGGTCGGAGCTCGTTCGCCGCGGCTGTTACTCGCTGACCGCAGCAAGAATATGTACCCGGCCGACATCGCCGTCGCGGAGGACGTCCGCGGCGGAACGCTGGAGGCGCTGCTGGAACGCGATCCGGACGCCGGCCGGCAAACGCTCGCGCAGCTCTCGGACATGCTTCGGCGCATGCATGCCTACCGCGCGCCGACGTTCGGGCGGGTGGCGTGGATCGACGGCGGGGGCGCGCCGCCGGACACGACCTGCGAGCAGGCATACCTGGAGCGCGCACTGGTGAACATCGCCACCGCCGTGCCCCGCGACGCCCGCGCGGCCGAAGGCGAGGCCATGCTGGAGGAGAAGCTCCGCACCCTGCACGCCGCACTCGAACCGCGCGCAGAGCTCGGCGTGGTCCACGGCGAGCTCTGCGCGGAACACACGCTCGTCGGGCCGGACGGGGAGCCCGTCATCATCGACATCGAGGGCCTGATGTACAGCGACATCGAAGTGGAGCACTGCTGGATGCGGATGCGCTTCGGCCCGCACTACGAGGCACTCCGCAACCCGGACCTCGACCCGCAACGCGTCAAGTACTACCAGTACGTCATGCACCTGGACCTGGTCGGCGGCCCGCTTCGCATCGCCGAGGGCGACTTCCCGAACCGGGAGTGGATGCTCGGCGTCGCGGACTTCCATCTACAGCGGGCGCTCGCCCATGAGGCATGAGTCGTCCGTGGGACTTCGGCCGATCGCGGCCTCACACCGGCGCGGTGGGAAACAGCAAGCCGGCTGGCGCAGGAAATTGTCCAGAGTGCTCATCAGCCGGGCGACACGACTGCTGCCGCCTGTCGCGGGCGGGTAGCGGCAGAGCACATCGACGAGCACCGGTGTCGCACGCTGCCGAG
Source organism: Streptomyces sp. NPDC057543 (assembly GCF_042801895.1). Lineage (NCBI taxonomy): Bacteria > Bacillati > Actinomycetota > Actinomycetes > Kitasatosporales > Streptomycetaceae > Streptomyces > Streptomyces sp. NPDC057543. The sequence goes on from NZ_JBHVFF010000038.1 coordinate 30,455, forward strand.
ACCGTTCCGGCAAGGCATCCCCGATCGCGCCGACCGGGTCGCTCCCCGCCCTCTCCCGCGTCTTCCGGCACGGACAGTCGCCCTCGGGCGGCAGCTGTTCGCGGCAACGGCCGCACAGGCCGAGGCAGTCGAGACAGAGACCGCCGTCGAGCCGGTCCAGATGTGGCGCCGGGGGACCGCCGGCGGCGGCACTGCACGCGGTGTCCGGTGACCGTGCCCTCGGGGCCCCGGTCACCGAACGGGCCGCCGAAGTCAGGGCTTGAGGCTGCTGACGACGTCGGCCGTGGCCGTCAGGCCGTTCTGAATGGTCGGCCCCATGCTCGTACCCGCGAGGAAGAACCCGAGCATGGCGCAGACCAGCGCATGCGAGATCTTCAGCCCCCCGTTGCGGAGAAAGATCACCGCAAGGATCAGCAGAAGCAGCACCAGTGAGATCGAAATGGCCATGGCCAACCTCCTCCGCCGCGCCGGAATGCGGCATTCGGCCGCCAGTGTGGCGTAGCGGGGAGGCCATCCGGCGGACTGGCGTGTCCGCCATACGGGTGTTGACTGGCTGTCACGCTGCCGACGGCGCGCCCGTGTTCGGTCAGCCGCCGAGTGCGGCGGCCTCGGCTCCGGCGTCCCTGTCATGGGTACGCAGGAAGTGTTCGAGCCCCGCCAGGTCGTCGGTGTTGAGGTGGTCGACACCGGCAGCCAGCAGCTCGGTCCATACGGCGTCCCGCTCCGGTCCGGCGACGTCGGGAGTGGCCCAGAAGCGGACGCGTTGGCCGCTTCGGTGGGCGGTGGTGACGAGCGAGCGCAGTTTGTCCCGTTCGGCCACGGGGAAGGCACCCGCACCCAGCCAGCCGAAGTTGTCGCTCCAGCTGCTGCTGATGAGTGGAATGAACGACGCGGTGGCCGCGGTCCCGAGGTCGTCGGGCCGACCGTCGTAGAAGGCATAGCGGGTGCGCTGGGCCTCCATCGGGACGCGGGCGGCGCGGTCTCCGGAGATGACGGGCGTGATCGCGCCGGGCCGGACCCCGCCGTGCTGGTACACCGTCAACATCTGCCGGTACCGCCGGAGCTGCCTGTCGAGTTCGAGGTAGGCGGCCGCCCCGTCGGTCTTGATGTCGATCAGCAGCTGGACGGGTTCGCGATAGCCGGGGTGGACCGTTCCGTGGTTGGTCCGGACCCTGGCCAGCAGCGGGTCCAGGTAGAGCGAGGCGAGGGTCCGGCCGGGGTCGAGGTCGGTGGCCTCGTGGGCGACGAGCAGTTCACCGTCTACGAGGAAGATGTCCGCCTCGACGCTGGTGAATCCGTGGTCCAGCGCATCGTGGAGGGGGCGCGTGTGCAGGTAGTCGTTGTGTGCGTGGGCCCGGCGCAGCGGGCGCCGGCGGGGCCGGCCTGCGGCCGGGCTCGCGGCGGAGGCCTCGGACGCGGCGGCTGTCCGCGGGGACAGCACCGCGCCTGCGGCGACGGTGGCGAGCGCGGTGGTGACGACGCTTCGACGGGTAGGGAACGCCATGGATTCTCCCGGGGGCGAGGGATGGATCGGATGGTCGGACGCGACCGAGTATGCGACCGGGATCCCTGTAAATGGCAAGCGATGCACGGAAGTTGACCGGGCCGTCGCCCGCTCGTCGACTGTCGTTCCCCCCGGCCGGGGCCGTCCGGCGGCGGTGGGGGCTGCCGCTGTGCTTCCGCTCGACCGGAGTCTGCCGGATACGACCCCGTCCGGCATCTTCCTTGTCGTATGCGCGAGGGCCACACCCTCATCGGGCCGGGCTCATGGCCTCCTCCGGTGCGCCGTGCCCGGCGATTTCCTGCCAGCCGACCGTGCGGTCGCACCAGCGTTCCAGCAGCACCCGGTCGTGGCCGACGGCCAGCAGACCGGCCCCGGTCTCGCGTCGGTAGGACTCGACGACCGCGACCAGCGCGGCGGTCGTCGACGCGTCGAGCATCGCCGTCATCTCGTCGCAGATCAGCCAGCGCGGCCGCAGGACCAGTGCCCTGGCGAGGCAGGCACGCTGCAACTGGCCGTCGCTCACCTCGTGCGGGCGCCGGTTCAGCAGTTCGGCGGTGAGACCGACAACCGGTGCCAGTTCGGCCACCCGGTCCGTCACCGCCGAGCGCCGGCCGGTCGCGCGCAGGGGCTGGGCGATGAGTTCGCGGAGGCTGAGCCGGGGGTCGGCCGAGAGCCGGGGCTGTTGGAAGACGACGCCCACAGCGGTGCGCTGCACCCTCGGGGCGCGGTGCCGCCAGCCCCGTACCGGTCGGCCGTCCAGTGCGACCGTGCCCGAATCCGGGCGGTGCAGCAGCGCTGCGACTCTGGCCAGGGTCGACTTGCCGCAACCGCTCGGGCCCAGCAGTCCGATGGACTCGCCGGGTCCAACCGTCAGTGAGGCGTCGCGGACCACGGGGTCGCGGGGGTCGTATCCGGCGGTGATACGGGTGAGTTCAAGCATGGGCGGACTCCTCCGCGGCTGTCCGCACACCGTGGTGGCAGGCGAGACGGCCGTCGAACGGGGGCGGGACGGAGCACCGGTCGTCGGCGCGGCCGCAGCGGGCTGCGAACGCGCAGCCGTCGGGGAGCGCGCCGAGTTCCGGCGGCATTCCGGGGATGGGGGCGAAGGCGCGCTCCGGGAGGGCGTCGAGCAGACCGCGGGCGTACGGGTGGCGCGGTCCCGGCTCCCCGAAGAACCTTTCGGCGTCGGCGAGTTCGACGATGCGACCCGCGTACATCACGGCGACCCGGTCGGCGATCCGCTCGGCCGCCGCCAGGTCGTGGGTGATGATCAGGAGCGCCCTGCCGCCGTCGGTGTGGCGGCGCAGTTCGTCGACGGTCCGCTCGACCAGGTCGCGGTCGAGTCCGGTGGTCGGTTCGTCGGCCAGGAGCAGGGGTGCGTCGCCGATCAGGGCCAGCGCGGTGGCGGCGCGCTGGGCGAGGCCGCCGGAGAGTTCGTGCGGGTACCGGTCCAGGTGGTCGGCCGGGAACGCGGCGCGCGCGGCGGCCTGTTCAGCGGCGGCGCGCAGTGCGGGCCTTCGGGTGCCGGCCAGTTCGCGGAGGGTCTCCTCCAGCTGGGCGCGCACCGTGCGGACCGGGGTGAGATGGGCCGCGGGGCTCTGCGGTACGAGTCCGATGCGGCGGCCCCGTACCGTGCGGGCGAGGGTCCGTTCATCGGCGGTGAGGAGATCGGTGCCGTCGTGGAGCAGCGCCGAGCCCGCGGTCCGCGCGTTGCCGGGGAGCAGGCCCAGCAGCGCGGAGGCGAGCACGGACTTGCCGCAGCCGCTCTCGCCGACCAGGGCGAGGCACTCCCCCGCCGCGAGGTCGAAGCGCGCGTCGCTGACGGCCGCGATGTGCCGCCCGCCGCGCATCCTGAAGCGGACGGAGAGCCCGCGTACGGAAAGGACCGGGGTCCGAGGTGCCTGCGTCTGCGGGTCCGGGTTCCGCGCGTCCGGGTTCCGCGCTTCCAGGTTCCGCGCTTCCGGGTTCCGCGCTTCCGGGTTCTGCGCTTCCGGGACGGTGTTCACAGCATCAGCTCCGATCGGCGGCGCGGGTTGATCCGTTCTCGCCAGGCACCCGCGAGGCCCGCCAGGGCGAGGGTCGGAATGATCAGGAACAGGCCGGGGAAGAGCGTCGGCCACCAGGCGCCGGCGAGCAGCGAACCTCGCGCCGTCTGCACGAGGTTGCCGAGGCTGGCCTGGTGGGTGGGGAGTCCGAGCCCCAGGAAGGAGAGTGCGGACTCGTGCCACATGGCGTGCGGCACCATGAGCACCGCGGCGAGGCCCGCCTGCGGGAGCACCGCGGGCAGCAGATGCCGGACGATGACCCGGCCTCGTGAGGCCCCGCCGGAGATCGCCGCGTCGATGAACGGGCGCGAGCGCAGCGACAGCACTTCGGAGCGGACGATCCGCGCCGTCGAGAGCCAGTGGGTGAGGGCGACGGACACGATCACCGGGCCGACGCCGGGTCGGAACATGGCGACGACGAAGATGCCGAGCAGCAGGTGCGGTACGGACGAGAAGGTGTCCACGAGCCGCATGACGATCCGGTCGGTCCAGCCCCCGAACGCGGCGGCGAGCGCACCGACGGCGGTCCCGATGACGGTGGCGGTGAGCCCGGCGACGATGCCGACGAGCAGCGACACGCGGAGCCCGTACACGCAGCGCAGCAGCAGATCGCGGCCGACGTCGTCGGTGCCGAACGGGTGCTCCCAGGACGGTGGTCGGAGTCTGGCCGCGAGGTCGACGGCCTGCTGGTCGAGCTGGACCAGCGGCGGTACGAACAGGACCGCGAGCAGCACCGCGGCGACGATCCCGGCGGAGCCGGCCAGCCGGATGCGGCGGGACGTGCGGCGGGCGGATCCGAGGACGAGTTCAGCCATCGAAGCCCACTCTCGGGTCGGCGATCGCGTACAGCAGATCGGAGAGGAGATTACCGAGGACGACCGCCGCGGTGGCGAGCACGGTGAGCGCCGCGAGCAACGGGAAGTCGACGGAGGTGGCGGCCTGGACGGTGGCGGCGGCGATGCCGGGCCAGCTGAAGACAGTCTCGACGAGCAGGGCGCCGGTGATGAGTTCGGGGACGCGGGAGCCGATGAGGGTGAGCATCGGCAGCATGCCGGAGCGCAGTGCGTGGCCGAGCAGCACAGTGCGTTCGCGCAGTCCGCGGGCGCGGGCGCCGCGGACCGGATCCTCGTCGAGCGCGTCGGCGACACCCTGGCGTACGTAGAGGAAGAACCACGGGAGCTGGGAGATCCCGAGCACGGCCGCGGGGAGTACCAGATGGGTGGCGACCTGGCCGAAGGTGACGGTATCGCTGGCCGCGTCGGTGAGGCCGCCGGCCGGGAGCACATCGAGTTTCAGGGCGAAGAACCAGATGGCGAGCAGGCCGAGCCAGAAGGCCGGGGCGGCTTCGAGCGTGTACGCGGCGGAGCTGACGCACCGGTCGAGGAGGCCGCCCGGTCGGCGCGCGGCCAGTACGCCGAGGCCCGTGCCCAGGACGACGGCGACGAGGAAGGCGGTCGCGGCGAGCAGCACGGACCAGCCCAGGCGCTCGCCGATGACGTCGGCGACGGGTTGGCGCATCACGCTGGAGTCGCCGAGGTCACCGCTGAGCGCGGAGGTCAGCCAGTCCCACCAGCGGGTCACGAGGGGCTGGTCGACGCCGAGGTTGGCCCGCAGTTGATCGAGGTTCTCCTGCGAGGCGGTGAGACCGGCGGTGCCCGCGTACGCCTTGACGGGGTCGAAGGGGGAGGCGGCGGCGACGGCGAAGACGCCGAACGTCACGGCGGCCAGGACGGGGACGGCGAGCAGCACCCGTCGTCCCGCCATCCTGCCCATCTGCCCCCACGGGAGGCGGTGGTTCACTTCTTCGGCGTCCAGTCCTCGACGTTCCACCACGGGCCGGAAGCCAGGCCGTGGTCGTGCGGTTCGACCTGGGTGGTGAGGGCGCCGAAACGGTCCTTCACGACGTAGAGGTGGTCGATGTGGGTGAGGAAGGTGTAGCCGGGGTTCTTCACCAGTTCGCGCTGGACGGTGTCGTAGGCGGCCTTGCGTGCGGCCGTGTCGCCGCTCCTGCGGCCCGCTTCGAGGGCCTGGTCGACGGCGTCGTTGTCGTACCAGGCCATGTTGTTGAAGCCGTCGCCCGCGAGCGAGGACTTCAGCAGGGTGTACTGGTCGAAGTCGGGGTCGGCGGGCGATCCGCCCCCCGCGAGGACCGCGTCCTGCTTCATCCGGGGCTCGATGACCTCCCAGGTGCCGGCCTCGGTGGTGATGTCGATGCCGGCCTTCTTGGCGTCGGAGGCGTAGGCCAGTGCGTGGTCCTGGCGGAGCTTGTCGCCGGTGAGGTACCAGAGCGGGAACGCGGCGCGTACGCCGTCCTTGGTGCGGATGCCGTCCTCGCCGGGCTTCCACCCGGCGTCGTCGAGGATCTTCTTCGCGGCGGGCAGGTCGTGGGTACGTTCGGTGCCCTTGGCGAACCACTCGCTGTCCGTGGGGACGGGGCCGTAGGCGGGCCTGCCCTCGCCGTTGAGGATGGAGTCGACCATGGCCTTGCGGTCGACGGCGACATCGAGGGCGCGCCGGATCGCGGTGTCGCCCGCGACCTTGTTGTGGGTGGGCAGGGTCACTGTGCGGTAGTCGTACGTCGTGGCGGCGTACGTCCGCATGCCGTTGCCACGGGCGAAGCCCTTGGCCAGATTGGGCGGCAGGACCGCGCCGTCGAGCTCACCGGAGCGCAGCCGGGTGGCGCGTATGTCGTCGTCCTTGATGATCGCCATGGTGAACTGCTTCACCTTCGGTGCGCCGCCCCAGTAATCGGGGTTGGCCCTGAAGCTCAGCTTCTCGCCCTTGGACCACTTGGTGAGGACGTACGGTCCGGTGCCGATGGGGTGGGTGGTGAAGGCGCCGGTGTTGACGTCCTGCCTGCCCGCGACGTGTTCGGGGGCGATGGGCAGGACGGTGCGCTGGGCGAAGGGCGCGTAGGGGTACTTGAGTGTGAAGACCACGGTTTCGTCGCCGGTCGCCGCGACGCTCTTCACCGCGTCGAGTTCGGTCCGGGACGCGTTGTTGGTCTTCTCGTCCAGGATGGTGCGGTAGGTGAAGACGACGTCCTTGGCGCCGAACGGCTTCCCGTCACTGAACTTCACGCCTTGGCGGAGCTTGTACGTGTACGTCAGTCCGTCGTCGCTCACCTCGGGCAGCGCGGCGGCGAGAGCGGGCCGCAGCTTCATGTGCGCGTCGAGCGCGAGCAGCCCGTCGAAGATCTTGGAGTTGCCGTCCTTGCCGTAGCCCAGCAGCGGGCTGAGACTGTCGGGCTCGTAGGCGATTCCGACCACCGCCGACTCCCCCGCACCCGAACCGGATCGGCTGCCGTCCGAGCCGCCCGGTTGTGAGCAGGCTGCCGCGGTCAACGACAGTACGGTCGCCAGTGTCGCGGCGACCGCTCCCCGTATCGATCGGCCCGTCATACTCTGCACATCCCTTATTGAAGATCGACTGTTATTGCGACTCGGTCGCAATTAAACAACAGGTAAAGGGATGCGCGGTACCCCACCGGATGCCGGAACGACGGAGCGGAGGTGCGCCGACACGCACCTCCGCTCCCAACTGCCCCCGCACCGCGAGGTGTTCCTTACGGCGCGGGCAGATTGACCAGCTCGGCAATGGCCTCGCGATGGTGTCCGGCCGTGCCGTACGCGATCGAGTCGGCCTTGGCGCGCTTGAGATACAGGTGCGCCGGGTGCTCCCAGGTCATGCCGATGCCGCCGTGCAGCTGAATGCACTCCTCCGCCGCGTGCACCGCGACCTTCGCGCAGTACGCCTGCGCGACGGCCACCGCCAACGGCGTGTCGGGGCTGCCGGTCGCAAGGGCGTCCGCGGCGTTCCGCGCGGCGGCGCGGGCCGACACGACCTCCAGCCAGAGCTGCGCCATACGGTGCTTGAGGGCCTGGAAAGAGCCGACGGGCCGGTTGAACTGGTGCCGTTCGCGGGTATGGCGGACGGTCTCGGTCAGGCACCACTCGGCGAGTCCGAGCTGCTCGGAGGCGAGCAGTCCGGCGCCCGCCAGCAGGCCACGGCGCACGGCGAAGACCGCGGACGCGCCGTTGGCCAGGCGGGTTCCGGGGGCCTTGGCGAGGGTGACGGTGGCGAGCGGGCGGGTCAGGTCGAGCGGGACGAGGGGCTCGACGGTGACGCCTGCGGCGCCGGTCTCCACCGCGTACAGACCGTCGGTCGTGGGGACCAGCAGCACATCGGCCGCGGGCGCGTCGGCGACGCCGGTCACGGTCCCCTCCAGCGCGTCGGCGACGACACCGGCCGGCTGCGCGGCGCCGGGCGACGGGGCGGAGAACGGTACGGCGAGGACCGCGACCTTGCGCCCGGCGGCGAGGTCGCGGAGCAGTTGGGTGACGGGGCCGTCCAGCGCCCCCAGCGCGAGAAGGATCTCGGTGGCGACGACCGCGCTGGTCAGATACGGCACGGGGGCGACAGCGCGCCCCAGCTCCTCCAGCACCACCGCGGCCTCGCGGTGGCCGGCACCCTGCCCGCCCAGCTCCTCCGGCACCAGCAGTCCGGCGGCGCCGATGCCGGCGGCGAGGGCCTTCCAGAGCCGCTGGTCGTAGGGCGTGTCGGACTCGATGCGGGCGAGCACCGCCGGCGCGTCGCACCGGTCGGCGAGCAGCGAACGCACCGCTGCCCGCAGATCGTCCTCGGCCTGCGAGTACAGCAGATCGGGCGCCCGGGTCTCTTCGGTCGGTGCGGTCATCGAGCCAGGTCCTTCCAGGGGACGTCCTTGTCGTTGCGCGGTTCGGCCGGCAGGCCGAGGAGGCGTTCGGCAATGATGTTGAGCAGTACTTCGCTGGTGCCGCCCTCGATGGAGTTGCCCTTGGAGCGGAGATAGCGGTATCCGGCGTCGCGTCCGGTGAAGTCGACGAGTTCCGGGCGGCGCATGGTCCAGCCGCTGTACAACAGGCCTTCCTCGCCGAGGAGTTCGACTTCCAGTCCGCTGATCTCCTGGTTGAGCCGGGCGAAGGCGAGCTTCATGCCGGAGCCCTCGGGGCCGGGCTGCCCGGCGACGAGCTGCTGGCGCAGCCGGGTGCCGGTGAGCCTGGCGACCTCGGCCTCGACCCAGAGGCTCAGCAGGCGCTGGTGCAGGTCGTGGGTGCGCAGTTCGGGGCGGGCGCGCCAGGTGCGGGCGACCGGGCCGATCATGCCGCCCTCGCGGGGGATGCGTGCCCCGCCGATGGAGACCCGCTCGTTCATCAGCGTGGTCTGCGCGACCTTCCAGCCCTCGCCGACCGGGCCGAGGCGCCTGCTGTCCGGGATGCGTACGCCGGTCAGGAAGACCTCGTTGAACTCGGCTTCGCCGGTGATCTGGCGCAGCGGCCGCACCTCGACGCCGGGGTCCGTCATGTCGCAGATGAAGTAGCTGATGCCGCGGTGCTTGGGCCGGTCCGGGTCGGTGCGGGCGATGAGGATCGCCCAGCGGGCCAGATGGGCGCTGGACGTCCAGACCTTCTGTCCGTCGACCACCCAGTCCTCACCGTCACGGACGGCGCGGGTGCCGAGCGCGGCGAGGTCGGAGCCGGCGCCCGGTTCGCTGAAGAGCTGGCACCAGACCTCCTCGCCGACCCACAGCGGTCGCAGGAAGCGCTGCTTCTGCTCGTCGGTGCCGTAGCCGAGGATGGTGGGCGCGGCCATGCCGAGGCCGATACCGATCCGGCGTGGGTCGTTGTCGGGGGCGCCCGCGGCGGCGAGTTCGGCGTCGACGACGGACTGCAGGGAGCGCGGCGCGTCAAGGCCGCCGAAGCCGGCCGGGTAGTGCACCCAGGCGAGTCCGGCGTCGAAGCGGGCCTTGAGGAAGTCGGTGCGGTCGGTGGTGGCCGGAGGGTATGCGGCGAGCAGCTCCTGGGTACGGCGGCGGAGTTCGGCCGCGTCGGGTGCGGTCATCGGGCGGCTCCTGACGGGAGGACGACGATCCGGCCGGTGCCGGCACCGTCCGCGACCCGCTGGACAGCGGCCGCGGCCTGGTCGAGCCCGACGCGCTCGCTGATCAGCGGCTTGATGACCCCCTCGGCCGCGAGACGGGTGAGTTCGTCGTGGCAGGCGCGGACGGCGGCCGGATCCTGGGTGTTGTACAGACCCCAGTGGAGTCCGACGATCGAGTAGTTCTTGACGAGGGCGTGATTCAGCGCGGGGGTGGGGATGACTCCGCTCGCGAAGCCGACGACGATCACCCGGCCCTCGAAGGCGACGCACTTCACGGACTTGGCGTACGCGTCGCCGCCGACCGGGTCGTACACCACGTCGGCGCCGCGCCCGCCGGTGGCTTCCTTCACGGCGGTGACGATGTCCTCGCTCCGGCGGTCGATGACCAGGTCGCAGCCGAGCTCGCCGGCGGTCTTCGCCTTCTCGGGGCCTCCCACGACGCCGATGACGGTCGCTCCGGCGGCCTTGCCGAGCTGGACGGCCGCGCTGCCGACCCCACCGGCCGCCGCATGGACCAGGAGCGTCTCGCCCGCCCGGAGACGCGCCCTGCGGTGCAGACCGAACCAGCCGGTCTGGTAGCCGATGTGGAGGGCGGCGGCCTCGGCGTCGTCCAGGGATTCCGGGGCGGGCAGCAGGGACGCCTCGTCCGCGACGACGTACTCGGCGAATCCGCCGTTCGGCAGGGCGGGCGTGGCGAGCACCCTGCGGCCGTCCGGCGTCCGGCCGCAGATCTCCACCCCGGGAGTGAACGGCAGCGGGGGCCGCACCTGGTACTGGCCCCGGCAGAGCAGTGCGTCGGGGAAGTTGATGTCCGCCGCGAGCACTTCGATGAGCACCTGCCCGTCGCCCGGCGCGGGCCGGTCGGTCTCTTCGAGCCGCATCACCTCGTTCGGCTCGCCGTTCCGGTGCACTCGCCATGCCTGCATGAGGGGGCCTCCACAACATTGTCGGCATTACCACTGCTCCGGCGCATACTAAGCGGTTGCTTGTCTCTCTGGAAACAACCTGCCGCTGTCGGTTTCGGCCGGGGGCGGGCATGGC
>NZ_JBHVFF010000039.1:0-40711 GCF_042801895.1 Streptomyces sp. NPDC057543
CCCGGTCCGGGTGTCCGCCCACAGGCGTGTGTACGGGGAGCGTTCCCGTGACGGGGGGTCAGCCGCCGAGCGGGAGGCCGTTGGTCGTCAGGCCGCTGGTCTGCATGCCGCCCGCGGGCAGGCCGCCGAGCAGGCCCTTGACCGGGGTGGCGGCGTCGCCGACGAGCTTCTGCCGGCCGGCGCCGAGGAGCTTGGTGGCCGTGTCCTGGACCGGCAGGGACCGGGGCGCGTTCTCCAGCGCCGAGCCGGCGACCGGCAGGGCGGTGGCCGCGGCGTCGGACGGCAGCACGGCGGCGGAGGCGGTACCCCCGGCGGCAGCGGCGAAAGCGGCACCGACAGCGGCGACGCCGAGAGTCCTGACAGCAGACTGCTTCATGTGAAATTCATCCTTGGGGAGAGGAACGTGGGGGGTTCTGAAACGTAGTCAGCCCACTACCTGTCCCGCAAACCCGCCGGATATGGGAAACGGCCGGGAAACCGCCGTCCCGGCCGCTTACCGAAGGAGTGCCGATCAGCCCGCGGAAGCGGAAGAAATGCTGGTCGTGGCGGTCTGCTCGAAGAGCCACTCGGACTTCAGCTCGGCGTATCCGGGCTTGATCACGTCGTTGATCATCGCCAGACGTTCATCGAAAGGAATGAATGCCGACTTCATCGCATTGACGGTGAACCACTGCATGTCATCGAGCGTGTATCCGAAGGTCTCGGTCAGCTTCTCGAATTCCTGGCTCATGCTCGTACCGCTCATCAGGCGGTTGTCCGTATTCACGGTGGCCCGGAAATGCAGCCTCCGCAGCAGACCGATGGGGTGCTCGGCGTAGGAGGCGGCCGCGCCGGTCTGGAGGTTGGAGGTCGGGCACAGCTCCAACGGGATGCGCTTGTCCCGTACGTAGGAGGCGAGCCGGCCGAGCTTCACGGAGCCGTCCTCGGCGACCTCGATGTCGTCGATGATGCGGACACCGTGGCCGAGCCGGTCCGCGCCGCACCACTGGATGGCCTGCCAGATCGACGGCAGGCCGAAGGCCTCGCCCGCGTGGATGGTGAAGTGGTTGTTCTCGCGCTTGAGGTACTCGAACGCGTCGAGGTGCCGGGTGGGCGGGAAGCCCGCCTCCGCGCCCGCGATGTCGAAGCCGACGACGCCCTGGTTGCGGTAGCGGTTGGCGAGTTCGGCGATCTCCAGGGACCGGGCGGCGTGCCGCATCGCGGTGAGGAGGGCGCCCATCCGGATGCGGTGGCCGTCCAGGCGGGCCCGGCGCTCCCCCTCCCGGAAGCCCTCGTTGACCGCCTCGACGACCTCTTCGAGGGTCAGTCCGGCTTCCAGGTGCTGCTCGGGGGCGTACCGCACCTCGGCGTACACGACACCGTCCGCCGCGAGGTCCTCGGCGCATTCGGCGGCCACCCGGACCAGGGCGTCACGGGTCTGCATGACGGCGCAGGTGTGGGCGAACGTCTCCAGGTAGCGCTCCAGCGATCCGGAGTCGGCGGCCTCGCGGAACCAGATGCCGAGCTTGTCGGGCTCGGTCTCGGGGAGTCCGTCGTATCCGCTCGCGGCGGCGAGGTCGACGATCGTTCCCGGACGCAGGCCGCCGTCGAGGTGGTCGTGGAGAAGGACCTTGGGGGCACGCCGGATCTGATCCTGGCCGGGCACATGGAGGGTCGGGCTCATCATTTGGGCACTCTAGCGCCTACGCGCGTAGATTGTCGCTTGCCGATGCGTAACAGTGACCGCGAATACGGGTGGAGTACACCTCTCCTTCTGACACTGTTCTGTCATGGCACAGCGCGCACTCCCCCTGCCTGCTGCGAGGCTGGGACGGGCCGTCAGGACGGCCGGAGCACCAACTGCGGTCAGCGGCGTGGTTCTGCTGCTCCCGGACGGCGAGGCCGACTCGCACCGCCGCCCCTCCCCCCTTTCGTACGCCCTCCAGCTGCCGCTGGCCCGGACCCTGGCCCGCGCGGGCCGGGAGGACGGGCTCACCGCGCATGTCGTGCGCTACCGCTGCCGCGGCTGGAACGCGACCGACGCGCAACTCGCGGCGGACGCCCGATGGGCGGTGGACGAGGTCGTACGACGCTACGGCGACGTCCCCGTCTGCCTCGCCGGCCATGGCATGGGCGGCCGCGCCGCCCTCCGCGCGGGCGGCCACGCGGCGGTCAACTCCGTTCTGGCGATGGCTCCTTGGCTGCCCGAGAACGCGGTGGTCGAGCCGGAACCGGTGAAGCATCTGCTCGGCCGGCAGGTCCTGCTCGTCCACGGTACGAACGATGCCCGCATCGACCCCGAACTCTCCTTCCGCCTGGCCGAACGCGCCAAGAAGGCCAACCGCGACACCTGCCGCTTCGAGGTCCACTCCGACGGCCACGGACTGCGCCAGCACCGCGCCGAAGTAGCGGCCCTGGCCACGGACTTCGTCCGCGGCTCACTCTTCGGCCACGCCTACGCCCGTCCGGTCGCCGACGCACTGGCGGCGCCGCCGCCGCTGGGGTTGCGGATGCCGCTGGCGGCGGGGTTCGGGAAGTCGCTGCGGGGGTGAGGTGAGGGGCACGGAGCCGGTGGGGACGAAGTCGGCCACTTCCGAAGGGGGCCGCCCGGTGACCCGCTCCACGCCGTCCGCCTTGCGGTCGTACCGGTTCTCCGCATGAAGGCGGACCATGGTGGAGATGTGCCGGAAGACGTGGTCCGGCCGCCCCAGCGGCCTGAGATCCTGGTCGATCCATTCCTGCAGGGGGACGTCGCGGTAGCCGACCGGCCGACCCAGGAGCCTCTGCCCGCGTCGCGGTCGAGGCCGGAGTCCGCGCACTTCTATCGCTTCGCCGCCGCGACTCATAGGTTGATCACGCGATGCGCAGCCATGAACAACGACGGCATGAGGGGGGCTCATGAGTGCCGGGGTCCACAGCGCGAGCAACGGCGCTTCCGGGGAGTGGCCGACGGTTCACCTGGTGGCAGTAACCCGGCTCCTGCCGTCCGGGGGTGCGGTGCACGCGGCGCCACCTGGCGGGACGGGGCCGGTGATGGGGTCGTGACCGCAGTGCGGGTACGCGTGCTGGAGGGCCCGCTCCTGGTTCAGTGGCTCTGCGCCGAAACGGCCTTCGCCTGGGTTTCCGTCACCGTCGCGGGTGTCTTCGGTGCTTTGGGGGACCATCCGACGGCGTGGTTCATCCCCGCGTGCCTGGTGCTGCCGGTCGTGCTGCACTTCGCGTTGCGGGGCCGGTTCGCCGTACGCCTGGACGACGCCGGGATCACGGTTGTCCGGCCCTGGAACCGCCGCCGCGCGGCCTGGGCAGAGGTGGGCGGGGTCCGCTTCGCTCCGCTCCCGATCGACGAGGACGACGTCGCCAGGTGGGCGGTGACGATGACCGTGAGGACCTCGCGCACACTCCCCCTGACCATCGTCGACGACACCGACGACCCGGCCTTCGACACACTGCTCCGGCATGGCCGGCTGTTCCGGCCGTTCGCCGACCGCGGCCTCGGTGTCCTCGGCGCGCCGGAAGGCTCACGCGAACGCGAGTACTTCGAGCGGGCCGTACGCGCGGCCGGCGGCAGGGCGTCCGGCGAACGGTGACGCTCCGGGCCGTGCGCCGGACCACCGTGACAGCGCCGTACGGGCTCCAGGTCTCCGGTCCGGGCCCCCGCGGGAACACCGCGCGGCGTCAGCTCCGTCGCGCGCGGTACAGGTCGCGAATCAGGGCGATCTCGGCTCCGTGGTGCAGGAGTTCCTGGTTGACCCACCAGACCGTTTCGAGGAACGGGTCCTCCGGGTCGCTGCCGTGCGGGTAGGTGCTGTACCCCACCGTGTCGAGCGCGGCGTCGTCTGCGGTGAGCAGGGCCTTCCGCCATGCTGCGGCGCCTTCGTCGAAGGCCGCGACCGCCCCCATGGCGTCCGGGCTGCTGTGATAGTCGTCCCTGGTCAGCGTGTGGCTGCCGGCCGTGTGGTCGGCGCGCAGGGTCAGCATCTCGGCGAGGTGGCTCAGGCGCCACGCGATCGTGGTGAAGGGCGGCGGGAACGGGTGCGGGAAGGGCGTGGCGTCGCGTCCCCAGTTCCCGGCACCGGTCAGGAGGGTCGCGTGCGGCCCCGGCCCGCCCGAACGCGGGCGGACCGACCAGCAGTCGGGCACCGGCTCCCAGAGGCACTCCTCGTCCGTCATGGGACCGGCTGGTACGTCCGTCCCGTCGCCGCTGTCCACGACGGGACCTGTCAGGCGGTCGGCGAGGCGCCCGCGCGCGAAGTCGAACTGCTGGAGCAGCGGAACCAGTCGGGGCGGTGCGGTCATCGAACACTCCTGGGGAGGCCGGTGGCGTGCGGGACTGAGCCGTGGGCCCGTCACTCTGTCACGGCCGGTACCGCACCGCAGTTCATTTTCCGGCGGGGCCGGGTCCGTGCGGTACGACGGGCGGGCTCCGAGCGGAACGAGGGCGCCCCGTACGCCGCCGCCGGTCCGCTCGGCGGTGCCGCCCGTCGCCCCCGGGGGCCGGCTCAATCCGGCAGCAAATGCCCCCGCCGAGACAGCAGGAAGCGCTTGAAGGCGGCCACCGGCGGGGTGTCCGGGTGGCCGTCCAGCCAGGCGACGCCGATCTCGCGGGCCGCCCTCGGGGCCGTCACCGTGAGTTCGACGACGCCCGGGCGGGCCACGGCGGGCGGCGGCAGCAGGGCCACGCCGAGGCCGGCCGCGACCAGGCCGCGCAGGGTCTCCGCCTCCTCACCCTCGAAGGCGACACGTGGGGTGAAGCCCGCCTCCGCGCACAGGTCATCGGTGATCCGCCGCAGGCCGTACCCGGGTTCGAGGGTGACGAACTTCTCGTCGGCGGCCTCCGCCAGGCGGATGCGGCGGCGCGAGGCGAGCCGGTGGTCCTCGGGGACGACGAGGCGCAGTCGCTGCTCGTCGAGGCGGCGGGCGACGAGGTCGGGGGCGTCCGGAACGGGAGAGGTGAGGCAGAGGTCGAGGCCGCCGGACCGGAGGCGTTCGATCATCGCCTCGCCGTAGTTCTGCACGAGCTGGAAGCGGACCCGGGGGTGGTCGGCGCGGAAGGCGCGGATCAGGGCGGGCACGGTCTCGGAGCCCATGGTGTGCAGGAAGCCGAAGGCGACCTTGCCGGTGGCCGGGTCGGCATCGGCCCGTACCGAGTCGGCGGCCTTCTCGACCTCGGCGAGGGCCCGCTCGGCGGAGCCCAGGAAGGTGCGGCCCGCGGGCGTGAGGGAGACGGTACGGCCCTTGCGGGCGAACAGGGCGACTCCCAGGTCCTGTTCGAGCCTGACCATCGACCGCGAGAGCGTCGACTGCGGAACGCCGAGCTCGTGCGCGGCGCGGGTGACGTGCTCGTGGCGGGCCACCGCCTCGAAGTGAGCCAGTCGCGGTGCGAGGACGGCACGAATGTCTTCTTCGTAACTACTGGGTGACAGCCGCGGCTGTGACCTGGATTCATGCACCATGGGATTGATTATCGCAACTTCGCGCATTGGACGCATGAAGCCGGGCGGCCTACTTTCGAACCATGCCTCCTGCCAGTACCGGGGCGTCCACCCTCACCGTGGCCGCCTCGCCCCAGCCGTCCCCCGTCGCCACCGCTGCCACCACCTCCGCCGCCGCGCCGGACCGTCTCGAACCGGGCCGTCCCGGCTACCGCCGGATGAGCTTCGCTCTCTTCGCCGCCGGTGTCGCGACATTCGCACTCCTCTACTCCACCCAGGCCCTGCTGCCCGCCGTCTCCGCCTCCCTCGGCGCCACGGCCGGCCAGGCCAGCTGGACGGTCTCCGCCGCGACGGGCGCGCTGGCGCTGTGTGTGCTGCCGATGAGTGCGCTGTCCGAGCGGTTCGGGCGGCGGCAGATGATGACCGCCTCGCTGGCGGTCGCCGTGCTGGTCGGGCTGCTCGTGCCGTTCGCGCCCTCGCTGGGCTGGCTGATCGCGCTGCGCGCCGTCCAGGGCGCGGCGCTGGCCGGACTCCCGGCGTCCGCGATGGCGTATCTGGCCGAGGAGGTCCGGCCGAAGGCGCTGGTCGCCGCGATCGGACTGTTCGTGGCGGGCAACAGCATCGGCGGGATGAGCGGCCGTATCCTCACCGGCTGGATCGCCCAGCTGTGGGGCTGGCGGGCGGCGCTCGGCGCGGTCGGGCTGCTGGCCGTGGCCTGCGCGGTCGTCTTCCACTTCATGATCCCCAGGGCCCGGCACTTCACCCCGGGTTCGCTGAATCCCAAGGCCCTCGCGAAGACGGTGGGCGGGCACCTCGCGGACCCGCTGCTGCGCCGGCTGTATGCGATCGGCGCGCTGTTCATGACGGTGTTCGGCGCCGTCTACACGGTGATCGGCTACCGCCTGGTGGAGGCGCCGTTCAACCTCCCGCAGGGCGTCGTCGGGTCGATCTTCCTGGTCTATCTCGTCGGTACGGTCTCCTCCGCCGCGGCAGGCAAGCTGGTCGCCCGGCTCGGCCGACGGGGCGCGCTGTACCTGGCCGTCTCCACGACGGCGGCCGGTCTGCTGCTGTCGCTCGCCGACCAGTTGGCCGCCGTACTCCTCGGCCTGGTCCTGATCACGGCGGGATTCTTCGCCGGGCACGCGGTCGCCTCCTCGTCCGTGAGCCGTACGGCGACGAAGGGCCGGGCCCAGGCGTCGGCGCTCTACCAGTCCGCGTACTACCTGGGCTCCAGCGCGGGCGGCACGCTCGGCGCGGTCGCCTTCCACGCCGGGGGCTGGGCCGGGACCGTGTCGCTGGGGCTGCTCGCGGTCCTCGGCGTCGTCTCGGTCACGCTGTACGGCTCGCGGGCCGCACGCGCCGAGCGGCGGCGGCTCGTGCCGGTGGCAGCCGTACACAACTGAGACAGCGGCGTCCGTACAGAACTGAGACATACGGCGCACAACCATCCACTCCCCGACGCGCGTCTAGCAGGCGGAATCACCTCACGGCGCGCGAAGGGGAGTTGGCGTACATGAGAATCGCAGGGAGCATACGGGGGGTCAGTTCGCGGCGCACGCTCGCGCTGTCCGTCGCCGGTCTGATGGCGGCGCCCGCCCTCGTCGTGGGCACCGGCGGATCCGCGCAGGCGGCGTCCTGCACGACGTCCACCGGGCCGTACCAGAAGCAGGTCGAGAAGTATCTGCACCGGCCGGTCGACGGCAGGCAGTCGGCCGCCGACTGCAAGGCGATCCGGTCGTTCCAGACCACCTACGGCGTCACGCCCACGATCGGTTACGCGGGACCGGTCACCTGGCGCACCATGAAGACGCTGACGGCCCAGAAGGCGGCCGGCAAGAACCCCAACAAGGACAAGAAGTGCCCCACGAACAAGGGGCGCATCGCATGCGTCGACCTGACCCGGCAGCTGAGCTGGATCCAGGACGGCAGCAAGCTGAAGTTCGGTCCCGTGCCGGTGCGGACCGGGCGGGACACGTACGAGACGCGCACCGGGGCGAAGAAGATCTACTGGCGGCACATCAACCACGTCTCGTCGATCTACCACGTGTCGATGCCGTACTCCCAGTTCTTCGACGGCGGGCAGGCGTTCCACTCGGTGGGCCTGAAGATGTGGAACCCGCCGGGGTCGCACGGCTGCGTCAACATGCGGCCCGCCGACGCGAAGGCGTACTGGAATCTACTGAAGAACGGCGACGACGTATACGTGTACGGGCGCAAGCCCGGAACGTGACCGGTAGGTGTGCGGCTTGACCACGTCCCGCCCTCGTTGTCAGTGGCCTGTTGTAGCTTCCGAAGTGCTGGGTGAGCGGTGTAACAGCGCGACAGGGGTGGAGCGATGAGTGATCTGACAGCGACGGCGGACATCGACAGCCGTCTGGAGGGACACCGGGTCGAGCTGACCGGCTACTGCTACCGGATGCTCGGTTCGGCCTTTGAGGCGGAGGACGCGGTCCAGGACACACTGGTGCGTGCCTGGCGCAACTTCGAGAAGTTCGAGGGGCGTTCCTCGCTGCGGTCCTGGCTGTACCGCATCGCCACCAACGTCTGTCTGGACATGCTGAAGGCCGGCAACAAGCGGGCCCGTCCGATCGATCTGACGGGCCCGACGCCGCTCGCCCAGGCGACGCTCAACCCGCTGTCGGAGAACACCTGGCTGGAGCCGATGCCGGACGGGCGGATCCTGCCCTCGGTCGCGGACCCGGCAGAGGCCGCGGTGGCGCGGGAGTCGGTGCGACTCGCGTTCGTCGCCGCGTTGCAGCATCTGCCGCCCAAGCAGCGGGCCGTGCTGATCCTGCGCGAGGTGCTGGCCTGGAAGGCGAGCGAGGTCGCCGAGCTGCTCGACACCTCGGTCGCCTCGGTCAACAGCGCCCTCCAGCGAGCGCGCGCGACCCTCACGGAACACGAGGGCCGGGCCGTCGACACGGCGAATACGCTCGACGAGGAACAGCGCAAGCTGCTCGAGCGGTACGTAGCGGCCTTCGAGGGCTACGACATGGCGGCGCTGACGGCGCTGCTCCATGAGGACGCCGTGATGACGATGCCGCCGTTCGATCTCTGTCTCCAGGGGCACGACGACATCACCGGCTTCATGCTCTCCATGGGCGCGGGCTGCGCGGGCTCCCGCCTGGTGGCGACGTCGGCGAACGGCACCCCGGCGTTCGCGCACTACAAGCCGAATCCGGACGGGACCGGGTTCGTGCCGTGGGCGGTGCAGGTCATCGACATCTCGGAGGGCTCCATCACCGGGATGCACTGCTTCCTGGACACCCCGCGCTGGTTCCCGCTGTTCGGCCTGCCGGATCGTCTCGACGACGACGCGGCGTGAGCGGTAGGCCGCCGGGCAGGACCGAGGGTGAACGGAGCGCGGACGGGCGGGCGAAGGTCCGCGCCGGGCGCGCTCCCTCCGGGCCCCGCCCCCTCAGGCCCCGCTCCCCCCGGCTTCGGCTTCGGCCCCGGTCCCGCACCCGATGTCCACGCCGTCGGCCAGCCCCACCAGGTCCAACAGGGCCAGCAGTTCGGGCGATGCGTTGCGCAGCCGCAGTCGGCCGCTGCCCGCCCGGCGTACGACGAGCCCCAGCCGCGCTATCGCCTCGACCAGGGCCAGGTCCGCCTGTACGACCCCGCCCACGTCACAGTCCACCCCGGCATCCGGTGCACGGCCCGCGCCCCCGGGGTCGTACAGCAGCGACTCCATCTCGGCACAGAGTCCCGGCACCGCGGCCCGCGTGACGCGGCCGGTGACGACGAGCACGATCGAGGTCCTGGCTTCCACACCAGGGAGACCGACCCGGCGGCCGAAACTCATCGCTGACCACCTCCGCACCTTCCCGGCGCCCCGGCCCTCATCACGCCCCGTACCCGCCCAAGGAACTGCTCCCACCCGCCGCGCACCCGCTTCCTGCCCGCTCCTCGCCCGCCCCTCAGCCAGACAAGCAAGCGGTGAACGTCCGTCAACTGCGTTCATCTGTGCGGTTCCTGTGAACCTTTTCGATCAATTCCCCCTCTAAGCAAGTGAACCGGTCAGCACCGGCATCTCGTCGGTACCGACTGTCCAGTGGCCCCTCGGGGGGTCGCCCGATTCTCCAGGGGGAGAGTTGCGCAGACACGTGAGAAACGCGTGTGTTTCGACCATCGCCACGGCAGCCGCCGTGGCGCTCGCGGCCGGTATGACCACCCCAGCGGTGGCACAGCCGGATCAGGTCCGGCCGACGGGGACGAAATCCCTGCCCCGTTATCAGCTGACGCTCATCACCGGCGACCGCGTCTCGGTGGACGCCAAGGGCCGGGTCGTGGGCTTCCAGCCCGCGAAGGGACGTGCGCAGATACCCGTACAGCGGCAGGACCATGGTGGTCACACCTTCATCATTCCGTCGGACGCCCGCCGTCTGATCGGCTCCGGCAAGCTCGACCGCCGGCTCTTCGACGTCACTGTGCTGAACCGTCCGGAGATACGCAGGTCCCAGCAGAAGGGCCTGCGGCTGATCGTCGGTTACCAGGGCGCACAGAGCTCGTCCGCCCGGGCCGACGTCAGGGATGCCGGCGGCACCACGGTCAGCCGGACGCTGAAGTCCCTGAACGCCGAGTCGGTGGTCACGCCCAAGCGCGATGCCGGGGACATCTGGCATGCACTCACCACCAAACCGCAGCACAGCCCCCAGCGCACCACGGCCCCGGGAATCAACCGGGTCTGGCTGGACGGCGTGCGCAAGGCGAGCCTCGACAAGAGCGTGCCGCAGATCGGCGTGCCCGCCGTGTGGAAGGCCGGTTACACCGGCAAGGGCGTCAAGATCGCCGTCCTGGACAGCGGTGTGGACGCCACCCACCCGGACCTCAAGGGCCAGATCCTGGCGACGAAGAACTTCAGCGCGTCGTCCGACACGAAGGACCGGGTCGGTCACGGTACGCATGTGTCCTCCATCGTGGCCGGTACGGGCGCCAAGTCGGGCGGGAAGTTCAAGGGCGTGGCGCCGGACGCCAAGCTGCTCGAGGGCAAGGTGCTCGACGACGACGGCTACGGCGACGACTCCGGCATCCTGGCCGGCATGGAGTGGGCCGCCGCGCAGGGTGCCGACGTCATCAACATGAGCCTCGGCGGCTTGGACACCCCGGAGATCGACCCGCTCGAAGCGGCGGTCAACAAGCTGTCGGCCGACAAGGGCGTCCTGTTCGCCATCGCGGCGGGCAACGAGGGCGATCTCGGCGCCGGTACGGTCGGCTCGCCGGGCAGTGCGGACGCCGCACTGACCGTCGGTGCGGTCGACGACAACGACAAGCTGGCCGACTTCTCCAGCCGTGGCCCGCGCGTCGGCGACAGCGCGATCAAGCCCGATGTCACCGCCCCGGGCGTGGACATCACGGCAGCCGCGGTGCCGGGCTCGCTCATCGACCGGGAGTACGGCCAGAAGCCGGCCGGCTACACGACCATTTCCGGTACGTCGATGGCGACCCCGCACGTCGCGGGCGCGGCGGCGCTCCTCAAGCAGCAGCACCCGGAGTGGAAGTACACCGAGCTCAAGGGGGCGCTCACGGCCTCGACGAAGCCGGGTGCGTACACCCCGTTCGAGCAGGGTTCGGGGCGGATCGCCGTCGACCGGGCGATCGCCCAGACCGTCGTCGCCGACCCCGTCTCGGTGAACCTCGGTGTGCAGCAGTGGCCGCACACCGATGACACCCCGGTCACCGAGCAGGTGACGTACCGCAACCTGGGGACGACGGACGTCACTCTCTCCCTGTCGGTGACGGGTCACGACCCGAAGGGCAAGACCGCCCCGGCCGGTTTCTTCACCCTGGGCGCGAACGAGGTCACCGTTCCGGCGGGCGGCACGGCCGACGTGCCGCTGACGGCGGACACCCGCCTCGGTGGCACGGTGGACGGTTCGTACTCGGCCTACGTGGTGGCGACCGGTGATGGCCAGACCGTCCGCACGGCGGCCGCGGTGGAGCGCGAGATCGAGTCGTACGACGTGACGCTCAAGGCCATCGGCCGTGACGGCAAGGCGCCCGCGAACGCGAGAGCCGATCTCTCCGGCCTCGACGACTCCGTCTCCGACATGTGGCTCATGCCCGAGATCACCAACGGTTCGGTGAAGGTGCGGGTGCCCAAGGGCCTGTACTCGCTCAGTGCGGACCAGGTGCTGGGCTCGGACGATGTCTACAAGGGCGGCGACTGGTTCGTCCAGCCGAAGCTGAACGTCACCAAGAACACCACGGTGACGTTCGACGCCCGCAAGACCAGGCCGGTAAGCATCACCCTGCCTGTGAAGGGGCTCAAGCCCGGCTACGTCGCGACCGACTACACGATCGAGAACAAGAACTACTCGGCGGGCTTCGGCTACTCCGTGCCGGACCAGAAGAACTTCCGCACGGCGCACGTAGGCCCGAAGCTGACCGATCGCTCGCTGTCCCAGCACTGGACGGGCACCTGGTACAACGGTGCGTCGAGCGAGTACGACATCGCGCTCGGCGGCCCGGTGACCCAGTTCTCGACCGGCTACACCCGCAAGCTGACGGCCAAGCAGTTCGCCGCGGTCAAGGTGGCCATGGGTACGCCCGGTGTGAGCCGTAAGAACGGTGCCATCAACGCGTGGGGCAGCCTCCCCGGCGAGGGCGGGACACTGTCCCTGATGCCGGTGGAGCAGAAGCTCCCCGGCACCCGCACGGTCTATGTCTCCACCGCCGACAAGGCCACGTGGGGATTCGACTTCATGCAGATCGGCGGTCACGATGCCCAAGGCTTCCCGATCGTCGATTCCATGTACTCGCTCGGTGCCGAGCAGGCGTTCACCGGTGGCAGGACGTACACGAAGACCGTGAACGCCGGTGTCTTCGGACCGCGGCTGGCCAAGGGAGACGGCATCTACCGCGAGGGCAACGAATTGTCCGCGTCCATTCCGCTGCATGCCGACGGCAAGGGCAACGAGGGCTACATGGACTACACCTCGGTGAAGACGGTCCTCTACCGCAACGGCAAGAAGTTCGCCGAGAACCAGGATCCGCTCTTCGGACTGGAGCCGTTCGTCCTTCCGGCCGCGTCGGCGGACTACAAGCTGACGACCTCGGTCCGGCGCAGCGCCAGGATCGGCACCCTGTCCAGCCGTATCGACGCAAGCTGGACCTTCAAGTCCAAGAAGGCCGGCTCCGCGAAGCTCCCGGCATCCACGGTCCGCTTCACACCCAACGTGACGCTGGACGGCAAGGTGACCGCGGGCAGGACCGCCTCGGTACCGGTGACGGTGCAGGGTTCGGCCGCTGGCAGGAACCTCAAGTCACTGACCGTGTACGTCAGTTACAACGCCGGTAAGACCTGGAAGAAGACCACGGTCAAGTCGGGCAGGATCTCCGTGAAGAACCCGGCCAAGGGCAAGTCGATCTCCTACCGGGCCAATGTCACGGACAAGCAGGGCAACAAGTCCTCGGTGTCGATCTACAACGCGTACTTCGGCAAGTAGGCGCCGACCGCATGAGAGCGGCCCGCCGGGACGGATTCCTCCGCCCCGGCGGGCCGTTCGCGTGCGGTGCGATCGAAGCCGTTACGCGATGCGCTCGCGCACGACCGCCGTCGGTGTGAACTCCGTGCCCTCCGGGGCGATGTCGTACGAGGAGGGCAGGGCGTTCAGCGCGTAGTCGAACTTCTCCGGGGTGTCGGTGTGCAGGGTCAGCAACGGCTGTCCGGCCGTGACCGTGTCACCCGGCTTGGCGTGCAGTTCGACGCCCGCGCCCGCCTGCACCGGGTCCTCCTTGCGGGCCCGGCCCGCGCCGAGGCGCCAGGCGGCGACGCCGATGTCGTACGCGTCCAGGCGGGTCAGCACGCCGGTGGCCGGGGCCGTCACGACGTGCTGCTCGCGGGCGACCGGGAGCGCGGCGTCCGGGTCGCCGCCCTGGGCGGAGATCATCCGGCGCCAGACGTCCATCGCGGAGCCGTCGGCCAGGGCCTTCTCCGGGTCGGCGTCCTTGAGCCCGGCCGCGTCCAGCATCTCGCGGGCGAGGGCCAGGGTGAGGTCGACGACGTCCTTCGGACCGCCACCGGCCAGCACCTCGACCGACTCGCGCACCTCCAGGGCGTTGCCCGCGGTCAGGCCGAGCGGAGTGGCCATGTCGGTGAGCAGCGCGACCGTCCGCACCCCGCTGTCGGTGCCCAGCGCGACCATGGTGGAGGCCAGTTCGCGGGCGTCCTCGATGGTCTTCATGAAGGCGCCCGAGCCGACCTTGACGTCCAGGACGAGTGCGCCGGTGCCCTCGGCGATCTTCTTGGACATGATCGAGCTGGCGATCAGCGGGATGGCCTCCACGGTGCCGGTGACGTCGCGGAGGGCGTACAGCTTCTTGTCGGCGGGGGCGAGCCCGTCACCGGCGGCACAGATCACCGCGCCGGTGGTGTCCAGGACGCTCAGCATCTCCTCGTTCGAGAGGTGGGCGCGCCAGCCGGGGATGGACTCCAGCTTGTCGAGCGTGCCGCCGGTGTGGCCGAGGCCGCGCCCGCTGAGCTGCGGCACGGCGGCGCCGCACGCGGCGACCAGCGGGGCGAGCGGCAGGGTGATCTTGTCGCCGACGCCGCCGGTGGAGTGCTTGTCGGTGGTGGGCCGGGAGAGCGACGCGAAGTCCATGCGCTCCCCGGAGGCGATCATCGCGGCTGTCCAGCGGGCGATCTCGGTGCGGTTCATGCCGTTCAGCAGGATCGCCATGGCCAGCGCGGACATCTGCTCGTCGGCGACCTCACCGCGGGTGTACGCGTCGATGACCCAGTCGATCTGCTCGGGGGTCAGCTCGCCTCGGTCCCGCTTGGTGCGGATGACGGAGATGGCGTCCATGTCCTGGAAGTCCTTCCGGCCGGTACGTGACGTACGCAAGAGTCCCGTATGACTCTACGCGCATAGAGGGTCGAGAGGGGAGTGGCCCTCCCGGCGGGCGGGAGGGCCACGGTGGTTCTGCGGCGGGTGCCGCCTACTTCAGATGGTCCGGCTTCAGATGGTCCGGTCCGAACGCCTGCGGCAGCATCTCGTCGAGCGTGCGCAGCCCGTCCGGCGTCTCCAGGACCAGCTCCGGCCCGCCGAACTCGTACAGCAGCTGCCTGCACCTGCCGCACGGCACCAGGATCTCGCCCGCCCCGTCCACGCAGGTGAAGTGGGTCAGCCGGCCGCCGCCGGTGGCGTGGAGCTGGGAGACCAGGCCGCACTCGGCGCACAGCCCGATGCCGTACGAGGCGTTCTCGACGTTGCAGCCGGACACCGTACGCCCGTCGTCGACGCGGGCCGCCGCGCCGACCGGGTAGTGCGAGTAGGGGACGTACGCACGCGTCATGGCGGACCGTGCGGCGCTCCGCAGCGCCGCCCAGTCGACCTCCGCGCCCGCCGTCACTTGCCCTGGCCCTTGCGGTAGACGAGGCCGTCCGCCTTCGGCATGCGCAGCCGTTGCGCGGAGAGCGCCAGCACGAGCAGCGTCGTGACGTACGGGGCCGCGTCGACGAACTGACTCGGCACCTGGTCCGTCAGCGCGTACCAGGTGAAGAGCAGCGCGGAGACGGCTGCCGAGATCACCGCGGCCACGTACTTCTTCTGGTACAGCTTCCAGAGCACCACGACCACCAGCAGGATCGCCAGCAGCAGCAGCATCGCGTGTACGTTCTCGGCGCCGCCGCGCAGCTTGAGGCTGTCGGTGAAGCCGAAGAGGCCGGCGCCCAGCGCCATACCGCCAGGCATCCAGTTGCCGAAGATCATCGCGGCGAGACCGATGTAACCGCGGCCGCCGGTCTGGCTCTCCTGGTAGATGCCGGTGGAGACGATCGCCAGGAAGGCACCCGCGAGTCCGGCCATGCCGCCGGACACCACGACGGCGATGTACTTGTACTTGTACACGTTGACACCGAGCGATTCGGCGGCCACCGGGCTCTCGCCGCAGGAGCGCAGCCGCAGCCCGAACGAGGTGCGCCACAGCACCCACCAGGTGCCGGGGATCAGCAGCAGTGCGACCACGGTCAGCCAGGACAGGTTGGTGATCAGACCACCGACGACTCCGGCGATGTCGGAGACGAGGAACCAGTGTTTCTGCTGGAGATCGATCAGCCAGTCCGACAGGCCCGGAATGGTGATCCGGTCGATCGCCTCGATCCGTGGGGACTGCTTGGAGGAACCTCCCTCGACGCCGTCGAAGGCGAAGTTGGAGAGGTAGCGGGTGAGCCCGGCGGCAAGGATGTTGATGGCCACACCGGAGACGATGTGGTTCACCCCGAAGGTGACGGTGATGATCGCGTGCAGCAGTCCGCCGAGGGCGCCGCCGAGGATGCCGAACAGGACACCCACCCAGGGGCCCCACTGGAACCCGGCCCAGGCGCCGAACCAGGTACCCAGGATCATCATGCCTTCGAGGCCGATGTTGACGACACCCGCGCGCTCGGCCCACAGACCGCCGAGCCCGGCCAGCCCGATCGGGACGGCCAGTTCGAGGGCACCGGCGACCTGGCCCACGGAGGTCACGTCGTTGGCGCCACTGATCAGGCGGACCAGCGAGATCAGGGCGAGCCCGCCCGCGATGATCAGCAGTACGACGGGCAGGGTGAGCTTGCGGCGACCGCCGCCCTTCTTGGGGGCGACGCTTGCGGCGGCGACTTTGCTGGCGCTCACAGTGCGGCCTCCTTCTCGGTCGTGAGGGCATGACCGGCGGCGAGCTCCTCGCCGACCTTCTGCTGCTGGCGGCGGGTTCCGTAACGGCGGACGAGTTCGTAACTGACGACGACCGAGATCACGATCAGGCCCTGCATGATCGTGGCGATCTCCTTCTCGTACCCGAACTGGTCGAGAGAGGCGGACGTCTTGTCCAGGAAGGCGATCAGCAGCGCGCTGAACGCGATGCCTATCGGGTTGTTCCGGCCGAGCAGGGCGATGGTAATGCCGGTGAAGCCGATTCCGGTCGGGAAGTCGAGGCTGTACGTGTGCGTGTCTCCGAGGAGCGTCGGCATGCCGGCGAGGCCGGCGACGGCTCCGGAGATCAGCATCGAGGTGAGCACCATCTTCTTGGCGTCCACTCCGGAGGCCTGGGCGGCGCTCTCGCTCTCGCCCGTGGCCCGCAGGTCGAAGCCGAAGCGGGTGCGGTTCAGGACGAACCAGTAGACGACACCGCAGGCGGCCGCGACGAAGGTGAACCCGTAGATCTCCCCCGCCTCGGCGCCCATGGACAGACCGGGGAACCAGCCGGACTCCGGGATGTCGCCGGTGGTCAGGTTGTTGGAGCCGGCGGGCTGCTCGCCGAAGTTCTTCGGCAGGATCAGCCAGGCGATCAGTGCGGTCGCGATGGAGTTGAGCATGATCGTCGAGACGACCTCGCTCACCCCGCGGGTGGTCTTGAGGAACCCGGCTATGCCCGCCCACAAGGCGCCGACCAGCATCGCGACGATCACGATCAGCGCGATCTGCAGCGGCCCCGGCAGGTGGACGCTCGCGCCGACCAGCGCGGCCATCATCGCGGCGAGCCGGTACTGGCCGTCGACACCGATGTTGAAGAGGTTCATGCGGAAGCCGATGGCGACCGCGAGAGCGGCGAGGTAGTACGTACCGGCCTGGTTGATGATCAGTACCTGTACGTCGGCGTACGTCGCCGAGTCGAACATCAGACTGTACGGCTCGAACGGGTTCTTGCCCGAGGCGAGCAGCACCACGGTGGTGAGCGCGAAGGCGACGACCAGGGCGAGAACGGGGCCGGCGAAGCCCAGGATCAGCCGGTCCTTGTCGAATTTCTTCATCAGGCCTCGTCCTCCGGTGCTGCCTCGAGATGACCGGTGGCGGCGCCGGTCATGGCCGAGCCCAGTTCCTCCGGGGTGATGGTGCCGGGGTCGGCGTCGGCGACCAGCCGGCCGCGGTACATGACACGCAGGGTGTCGGAGAGCCCGATCAGCTCGTCCAGGTCCGCCGAGATGAGCAGGACGGCGAGGCCCTCGCGGCGCGCCTCCCGGATCTGGTCCCAGATCTGCGCCTGTGCGCCGACGTCCACTCCGCGGGTGGGGTGCGCGGCGATCAGCAGTTTCGGCGCGTGGCTCATCTCCCGGCCGACGATCAGCTTCTGCTGGTTGCCGCCGGAGAGGGAGGCCGCGGTGACCTCGATGCCCGGGGTGCGGACGTCGTACTCGCGCACGATCCGTTCGGTGTCGGCGCGGGCCGCCTTGATGTCCAGCAGCCAGCCCCGGCTGTTGGGCTTCTCCGTGACGTGGCCGAGGATCCGGTTCTCCCAGAGCGAGGCCTCCAGCAGCACACCGTGCCGGTGCCGGTCCTCGGGGATGTATCCGATACCGCTCTCGCGACGCTCGCGTGTGGGGGCGTGCGATATGTCGTCGCCGTCGAGGGTGATCGCCCCGCTGTCGGGGTCCCGCATGCCGATCAGCGCCTCGATCAACTCGGTCTGGCCGTTGCCCTCGACCCCGGCGATGCCCAGCACCTCACCCTTGTGGATGGTGAAGTCGATGCCGGCCAGGACGTCACGCACCACGCCGTCCGGGTCGGTGACGCCGAGCGAGAGCTTCTCGACACGGAGCATCGGAACGTCCGTCACCGTGGATTCCCGGGTCTCCGGCGAGGGCAGTTCGCTGCCGACCATCAGCTCGGCGAGCTGCTTGGTCGTGGTGGTCGCCGGGTCGGCGGTGCCGACCGTCGTACCGCGGCGGATCACCGTGATGTCGTCGGCGACCGACAGCACCTCGCCCAGCTTGTGGGAGATGAAGATGACGGTCAGGCCCTCTGCCTTGAGCTCGCGCAGGTTGTCGAAGAGCGCGTCGACCTCCTGCGGAACGAGCACGGCCGTCGGCTCGTCCAGGATCAGGATGCGGGCGCCCCGGTAGAGGACCTTGAGGATCTCCACGCGCTGCCGGTCGGCGACGCCGAGGTCCTCGACGAGCGCGTCGGGCCGGACCCCCAGACCGTACGCGTCCGAGATCTCCATGATCTTCTTGCGTGCGGCGGAGCCGATGCCGTGCAGTTTCTCGCCACCGAGAACCACGTTCTCCAGGACGGTGAAGTTGTCGGCGAGCATGAAGTGCTGGTGCACCATGCCGATGCCGCGCGCGATGGCGTCGGCCGGGCTGCCGAACGCCACCTCGGCCCCGTCGACCGTGATGGTGCCCTCGTCCGGCTTCTGCATGCCGTACAGGATCTTCATCAGGGTGGACTTGCCGGCGCCGTTCTCACCGACGAGGGCATGAACCGTGCCCTTACGGATGGTGATGTCGATGTCGTGGTTGGCGACGACGCCGGGGAAACGCTTGGTGATGCCGTGCAGTTCTACGGCGGGGGGGCTGGTGGACGCGTTGATGACGCACTCTCCTTGGCCGGACAGGAGCGGGGCAAAGGGGCAGGGGCGGGGTGAAGCTATCGCGCCGGAGGGCCGTCTACACGCGTAGCGCCGCCGAAACGTAAGGCAGCACACACAACATCGCGAAAGACTCGGTCCTGGGCCTGTGCGGCTGTTGCCGGGAGGGGCACCAGGACGCTGCGACGGGCGGAACTTCTTCGATGAACACCCCGTGAGCCCGGAGCGGCAGGACTGCGCGCTCCGGGCCCGGGGAAACCAGCCGTACGGCAGTTGCTGTTACGGGGTGGTCTTGACCGTGACCGTGCCGTCGACGATGGCCTTCTTCGCCTTGTCGACAGCGGCGGTGACCTCGGTCATCTTGGTGAAGGCCGGGTTGGAGCCGGCCAGGCCGACGCCGTCCTTGTCCAGGCCGTAGCGGATCTCACCGGTCTGCGGCTTGCCGTCCTTGACCGACTTGATCAGGTTGAGGACGGAACCCGAGACGTCCTTGGTGACCGAGGTCAGGATCTGCGCCTTGTAGGCCGCCAGACCCTTCTGGCTGTACTGGTCGGAGTCGACGCCGATGGCCCACTTGCCCGCCTTGGCCGTGGCCTCGATCGAGCCCGAGCCGGCGAGACCGGCCGCGGCGTAGACGACATCGGCCTTCTTGTCGAGCTGCCCCTGGGCGGCGGCCTTGCCGAGGTCGGGCTTGGAGAAGCCGTCGAAGTTCGGCGGCTGGGTCAGGTACTGCGACAGGACCTTCACCGACGGGTCGGTGTCCTTGACGCCCTGCTCGAAGCCGGCCTGGAACTTCTTGATCAGCGGGGTCTCCACGCCGCCGATGAAGCCGACCGTCTTCGTCTTGGTGACCTTGGCGGCGGCGACGCCGGCGAGGTACGAGCCCTGCTCCTCGTTGAAGACCAGGTTGGCGATGTTCTTGCCGGTCACCGAGGCGTCGTCGATGATGCCGAAGGTGATCTTCGGGAACTTCGGCGCGACCTTCTTGATGGCGGGCGCGTACGCGAACCCGACGCCGATCACCGGGTTGTTGCCGGCGCGGGCCAGCGTGGTGAGACGCTGCACCTTGTCGGCGTCCGACTCGCCGTCGGACGGTTCGGCCTCGGTGCCCTTGAAGCCGAGTTCCTTCTCGGCCTTGGCGAGTCCTTCATAGGCGGCGTCGTTGAACGACTGGTCGCCGCGGCCCCCGATGTCGTACGCGAGGGCGGCCTTGGCTTCCTTGGAGTCGGAACCAGCATCCGACGAGGACTTACCGCCACAGGCGGTGGCACTGAGCGCAAGCGCCGCGGACGCAAGGCCCACGGTGGCAATCCGGGTGATCCGGCGCAAGGGAAGGCTCCTTCAAACCTGACCGAAGCGCCTCTTCCGGCGCTGGTTTCGCGGCGATCGTAACGCGCGTAGATGTCAGATAAAGACCTGTACGGAAGCTGTTATCGGATCGTCGCGAACCAGGGGTGACCTGTTCGGTTACGGATGGTTGCCATCCAGCAACGCGGAGGCGGTGAAGAGCTCCACCGCCACCGTGATCGCCTCCTCGTCGGCGTCGAAATCACCACGATGCAGGTCGAGCCGGGCGGTGTCGCCGGGGGTGCGGACCCCGAGCCGGGCCATGGCTCCCGGGACGTGTTCCAGGTACCAGGAGAAGTCCTCGCCGCCGAGGCTCTGTTCGGTGTCCTCGATCGCGGACGAACCGCGGCGTGCGGTCATCGCCCTCGCGAGCAGATCGATCACCGTGGCGTCGTTCACGACGGGCGGGACGCCCCGGACGTAGTTGATCACCGTCTTGGCGCCGTACATCCCGGCCACCTCGTCGATCGCCGCGTGCACCAGGTCGGGCGCCTCCCGCCAGGCAGTCAGGTCCAGGCAGCGCACGGTGCCGGAGAGCTCGGCGTGCTGCGGAATCACGTTGCAGGCGTGCCCGGCCTCCAGCCGGCCCCAGGTGACGGCGAGCCCGGCCCGTGCGTCGACCCGGCGGGCCAGCAGCGCGGGCACCTCGGCGGCGACCTTGGCGGCGGCGGTGACGAGGTCGGTGGTCAGATGCGGCCGGGCGGTGTGCCCGCCGGGGCCGTCGAGACCGACCTCCAGCCGGTCGCAGGCCGAGGTGATCGCCCCGACCCGCAGCCCGATCCGCCCCACGTCGACCTTCGGGTCGCAGTGCACCCCGATGATCCGCCCGACCCCCTCCAGCGCCCCGGACGCGATCGTGTCGGGCGCCCCGCCGGGCAGCACCTCCTCGGCCGGCTGGAAGATCAGCCGCACCGGCCGCGGCAGCAGGCCCTGCCGGTCGAGTTCGGCAAGCACGAGTCCGGCGCCGAGGACCGCGGTGGTGTGGATGTCGTGCCCGCAGGCATGCGCCCGGTCGGGGACGGTGGAGCGGTACGGGACGCCGGCCTTGGTGTCCGGGATGGGCAGGGCGTCGATGTCCGCGCGCAGGGCGAGCACGGGCCGCGGGTCGCCGTCCCTCCCGCCCACGTCACAGACGAGCCCGGTCCCCGTGTCCAGCACCCGAGGCGCCAGCCCCGCCTTCTCCAGCCGGGCCTTGATGGCCGCGGTGGTACGGAACTCCTGGTTGCCCAGCTCGGGGTGCATGTGCAAGTCACGCCGGAAGGCGATCAATTCGGCACGCAAGGCCTCGGGCAGGGTGCCGGACAGCACCTCGCCCCCGGGCAGCTGGGCATCGGAATCGCGGGACATCAACTGGTTCACCTGGTGAAGGGTAAGGCCCATCCCCCGTCAACTGACCATGAAACAAGAAAAGTTCAGCCACATAGACGAATAAATGACTGGGTCGTCGCGTGTGAGGTGACAGCGAGGTGGGTAAACTCGCCCATTTTGCTCCTCGGTGCGCGACGGGAGACAGCGCCACCCGCCACGCGCCCCGGTCGCCCTCACGTCCCGTCCCCGCCGCCCCGCT
Source organism: Streptomyces sp. NPDC057543 (assembly GCF_042801895.1). Taxonomy (NCBI): domain Bacteria; kingdom Bacillati; phylum Actinomycetota; class Actinomycetes; order Kitasatosporales; family Streptomycetaceae; genus Streptomyces; species Streptomyces sp. NPDC057543. The sequence continues at coordinate 21,613 of NZ_JBHVFF010000039.1, forward strand.
GCCCGGCACGGCTCCGTCCAGCCTGGGGCACCGAGCCTCCGGGCTACCCCACGACCGTTCCCCGACTCTCGTCCGCCGGGCCGTCACCGGCCCCGCCGGCCTGCTCGGCCCCGTCGCCCCCGGGCGCCCCCCGGCGCATCGGCAGCAGCGCGAGCCCGAGGCACAACCCTCCGACCGGCAGCAGATCCAGGCTGGCCGCCATCAGTACGGTCGCGGCCAGCACCAGCAGCGGGGCCCACCCCGGCACCACGTCCCGGCGGAGGAACGCGAGCAGGGTGACGAGACCCAGCAGCCCGACCCAGAACAGCAGGGGCACCACCGTGTAGACGAGCGGCATCACCCCGGGTACGGCCTGCACCCTCCCGAACAGCTCCCCCATGGCGTCCTCGTCCGCCGCGACGAACCCGACGACCAGATCGATCCCCGCCTGGACGGCCACCGCCGCCGTTCCGAGCAGCCCGGCCCAGGCGGCCGCCCCGGCGGCGACCCGCTTGCCCCCGCGCTCCCCGGCGAGTCTCCGCAGCCCCGGGAACACCGGCACGAACGTGAGCACCCCGGCCAGGAACAGCAGATGCGCCGCCGTCCACCACACCCCGGGCCCGTAATCGCCGACGGCCCGCCCGACCAGCCGCACCGCCCCGTACCCCGCCATCAGGGCAGGTCCCGCGAGGAGGGCCGTTGCGACCGTCACCCCGGCCGTGCCGGCCGTCCCACCTTGTCGCTCCGTCGCCATCCGCATCGCTGTCATGCGTCGATGCTCGCGCCCGGCCGACCCTGCCCGCTATCGGGGCCTTCCCCCAACAAACCCTGGGTGTATGCCACTTACGGGTCAGGGTGATCCATGACGCCCCGCCAAGGCTTGCGTACCGGCATCGACATCGGCATCGACCGCCACTCCCCCGACAGGCAGGAGTCGGCCGCCATCGGCGCACGCCTCGGGATCGCACGACGTGCAGGTCATGCACGTCCGACGGCACCGGCCCGCGCCGCTCCCACCGCCCTCGGGCGGCGGGCCCGGTCACGCTGCCCTCACGCCTCCGTCACCGCCGTCGCCCGCCAGGGCGCCAGCCGTTGCACGTCGCGGGCCGTTTCCGTGACGCCGGCCAGGAAGCTCTGGGCCCGGGGGGATGCCGTGTCGCGGAGCCACTGCGGGGCGATGTCGCAGACGGCGACCTTGACGTCCGTGCCGGCCAGGGCCAGGGGCAGGGTGTGCACGACCGTGGAGGGGAAGCTCAGGACCGTGCGGCCGATGGGGCCGCGGCGGGCGATGAGTTCCAGGGGGAGGTCGGGGCGGACGATCTCCAGGCCGGTGGCGGCCTCCAGGGCGTGGAGCTTGTCGGCGGATTCGCGGCGGTGGGCGAAGTAGCGGGTGGCGTGGTGGGTGCGCGCCAGACCCGCGACGGCCTCCAGGTACTGGGCCTGGTCGACCACGCCCGTCTCGACGAGCGAGGTGCCGACCAGGTCCGCGCCCTTGGTCAGCAGCGGCGGGCCGAAGCGGGCCCGGGTCCAGGCGAAGGTGTTGGGCGTGACGGTGACGCCGGGCGGAGCCTCGACCGGCATGGCCGTGAACACCTCGACCGTACGGGTCGCGGACGGGGTGAAGCGGCTGCGGGCGCGGGCCGTGACCGGGGCCAGGACGAGTTCGCGCGGGCCCGAGCTGCCCTTGCGGTGCCAGCGCACCAGACGCTCGCCGCGCGCCAGTTGGGCGACGAACTCCATCGTGGCCGTGCCGTCGTCGACCACGGTGAGGCGGCGGGCACGGACCAGGGTGAGCAGCAGTTGGACGTAGCGGGAGAACGGGTCGCCGATGACGACACGCTCCGCCCTGCGCAGAAGTCCGGTCAGTGAGCGCAGGGTCTTCAGGGGCGCGCCCGCGCCGCCGCGCGCCTCCTGCCAGCGGACGTTGACGCCCTCGTCGCGGGCCAGCTCCGCCATCCGGCGCAGCTGGCCGCGCGACATCGGGTCGACCGGGGGGAGGACGACGACCGTTATGTCGGTGAAGACGTGGTCGTCGCCTCCCTCTGTGTAGGCCCACTCCAGGACGTTCAGGAGCTGGACCGGGCTCTCGACGAAGGCGAGGTTCACCGGTCGGCCCGTCAGACCGCGACCGGCTCGGCGGCCGGGGCCGCCTCGGTGCTCTCGGCGTTCTCGGCGACGACGCCCGCGACCCGGCGGAGCTTCTTCATCGGGCCGAGCTCGGACTCGTACACCTTCTTGATGCCGTCGCCGAGCGAGGCCTCGATGGTGCGGATGTCGCGGACAAGTCGGGTGAGGCCCTGGGGCTCGACGGAGGCGGCCTGGTCGGAGCCCCACATGGCGCGGTCGAGGGTGATGTGGCGCTCGACGAACGCTGCGCCGAGGGCGACGGCGGCGAGGGTCGTCTGGAGGCCGGTCTCGTGGCCGCTGTAGCCGATCGGGACGTTGGGGTACTCCTGCTGGAGGGTGTTGATGACCCGCAGGTTGAGCTCCTCGGCCTTGGCCGGGTACGTCGAAGTGGCGTGGCAGAGAAGGATGTTGTCCGATCCCAGCACCTCCACCGCGTGGCGGATCTGGCGCGGGGTCGACATGCCGGTGGAGAGGATGACCGTGCGGCCGGTGGCGCGCAGGGCGCGCAGGAGTTCGTCGTCGGTGAGGGAGGCCGAGGCCACCTTGTGCGCGGGGACGTCGAACTTCTCCAGGAAGGCGACGGCCTCGGTGTCCCACGGGGAGGCGAACCAGTCGATGCCGCGCTCGGCGCAGTGCTCGGAGATGGCCCGGTACTCGGCCTCGCCGAACTCGACGCGGTGGCGGTAGTCGATGTACGTCATCCGGCCCCAGGGGGTGTCGCGCTCGATGTCCCACTGGTCGCGCGGGGTGCAGATCTCCGGGGTGCGCTTCTGGAACTTGACGGCGTCGCAGCCGGCTTCGGCCGCCACGTCGATCAGCGCGAGGGCGTTGTCGAGGTCACCGTTGTGGTTGATGCCGATCTCGCCGGTGACGTAGACGGGGTGGCCGGGGCCGGCGGTGCGGGTGCCGAGGGTGCGCAGACGGGAGGTGCTCATGAGACCTGTTTCCTTACTCGGGGGACGTGCGGGACTTGCTGGATGTGCGGGACTTGGGGGACTTGAGGGTTGCCCGGGGCTTGGGGGCCCGGGTCACTCGGGTGAGCGGGTGGGAGTCGTGGTCGTGAGGGTGGGGCCGAGCAGCCAGGCCGCGATCTCGCGGATGGCGCCGAAACCACCGGGGGTCGTCGTGACCGCGCGCGCCGCCGCCCGTACCGAGTCGTGGGCGCTCGCGACCGCGACCGGCCAGCCGGCGAGTGCGAAGCACGGCAGGTCGTTGACGTCGTTGCCCACGTAGAGGACGCGTTCGGGAGCGATGGACTGTTCGTCGCACCACTGCTTGAGCGCCAGATCCTTGCGGTCGATGCCGTGCAGGACGGGGATGCGGAGCTTGTGGGCGCGGGCCGCGACGACCGGGTTCTGTTCCGTGGAGAGGATCAGCAGCGGCATTCCGGCCTTGCGCAGGGCCGCGATGCCCAGGCCGTCGCCGCGGTGGACGGCGACGATCTCGCGTCCGTCGGCGTCGATGAGGACCCGGTCGTCGGTCTGCGTGCCGTCGAAGTCGAGGACGACCGCGTCGACGTCGTCGAGGGTGGGCAGCGGGGAGGGGTCCAGGAGCGGGGCGAGGGCGCGGGCGCGGGCCAGGTCGTGCGGGTCGTCGACCTCCAGGACCCGGGCGGCGTCGGTGCGCACCAGGGCGGTGTGGCCGAAGAAGCGGTGGCGGTGGGTACGGAAGCCGGCCGCGTTCATGGCGTACGCGGTGCCGGTCTCCAGCAGGTCCTCGGGGCGGTCCTGGCGCATCTGCCGGACGGACTTGTCGTGGTTGACGCCGTAGTTGCCCTCCGCCGGTGCGCTGCCGTCGCGCCACAGGAAGCCGTGGAAGGGGGCGACCGTGACCGCCGTGTCGGCGCCGTCGCGGGCGACCGCGGCGGCGACGCCGTCGATGTCCTCGCGTACGACGAAGGGGCTGGTGCACTGGACCAGCAGCACCACGTCGGCCTTCCGGTCGTGCATCGCCTCGTACGCGTCCAGGGCGTGCAGCACCGCGTCCTCGCTGCTCGACTTGTCCCCCGCTATGGCCGCCGGGCGCTGGACGATGTGCACCCGCTCCGGGGCACCCAGCGTGTCGCCGGCGGCGCGGGCCGCGTCGGCTATGGCCGCGTCGTCGGTTGTCACGACGACGTCGGTGACCTCACGGGCGGCGAGGCAGGCGCGTACGGCGCGGGCGACCAGCGGTACGCCGCCGACCTGGGCGAGGTTCTTGGCCGGTACGCCCTTGGATCCGCCGCGGGCGGGGATCACGGCGAGCACGGTCGGGGTCGGGGTCATCTCTGCTCCTGAAGTGGTGTTCACAGCTCGCCCATCCGTCGGATCACCGGGGCGACGCGCTGGACGCCCTGCCGGTATGCGCCCCGCGCCGCTTCCCGTACCGCGTCGCGCATCGCGCCCCGCACCCCGCCGGTCTCGCGCGGCCGGTCCGTGCCCGGCAGCGGGTGGCCGTCGGGGGCCAGGTGGTGGCGGGCGAGGATGCCGGGGAGGTAGCCGGGGGCGGTGGCGGGTGTGTAGTACGGGGCGAGGTCGGGCAGGCGCGCGGCGGCGAGCAGGGCGTCGACGCGTGCGCGGGCCTGGTCGTAGGCCGTGGCGTACGTGCCGTCGGCGGCAACGCCCTGGCCGGCCAGCCACTCGCCGTCGGGCTCCGGGCGGTGGCCGCCGTCCAGGTGGTCCCAGGAGGTGAGCAGGCCGGAGCCGATGAAGTGATGGTTGCCGAGGGTCTCGCGGACGCCGAGGTCGGTGAGGACCGCGGTCGGGATGCGCCGGTGCAGGGACTCCAGCGCGGCGGTCGAGGAGACGGTGACCAGCAGGTCGGTGCGGTCCAGGACCTCGCCCATGTGCCCGTACACCAGGCTGAAGTTGGGCGGCAGCCCGCCGGGCAGCCTCTCCGCGAGGCGCTGGTAGGGGAGTTCCTCGATGTGCGTGGTGTGCTCGCCGGGCTTGGAGCGCAGCTTCAGCAGCACCTCGCGGTTCGGGTGCAGCCGGGCGTGCTCGACGAGCCTGCGCAGCAGATACGTACGGTCGGCGCGGGAGGCCGGTACGGAGGGCTGGGCGGCGAAGACGACCGTGTCGCGGCCCTCCTGCGGGCGGTGCGGCTCCCCGCCGAGGAACGGCAGCGCGGCCTCCGTGACGGCCGAGGCGTCGGCGCCCACCCCCTCGTACACCGCGCGGAAGCGCTGGGCGTCATGGTGGGAATTGGCGAGGACGACGTCCGCGCCGTGCCGCAGCAGGAGTCCGTCGGCGAGCTTCTCGTAGACGACGCCGACATAGCCGGTGACGACGACGGGCCTGGCCGGCAGGCGCAGCGCGGCAAGGCCGTGCAGCATCGCCTGGACCGCTCCCCCGACGAGGGCGAGGACGACGACGTCGTACCCCTCGTCCCGCACCGTGTGCAGGAATTCGACGGCCGTCACCTCGCGCACCCGGTCGGCGCCGATCCCGACGTCGCCGACCTCGGCGAGCTGGCGCGGGGTCGGGGTGGCCCGGCCGCGCAGCAGGAGTCCGGTGATCTCGACGTGCTGCGCCGGCGTTCCGGACGTGCTGGTGGTCAGGCGGCGCGCGGTGAGCGCGCCCCATTTCCACCGGGTGTCGGAGTCGGCGAGTACGGCTACCCGGAGGGCGGTCGTCTTATCGGTACGTGGGGGCACGTCCCAGAACTTAGGAAGGCATTTCGATGCGCGGCCCAACGTGACGGCAACAGCTGGTTAACAGCCCGCCGACGCTCGGCGAACCACCCTCAGAAAAACCCCGCGCGGGACGGGCTGCCGATCCGGTTCATCATTTCGACATTCTTCGTTCACCTGCCGTCCTTTCCTGAGCCAAGGCAAATGACGGCTCTGCGCCTAGCGTGTGGCCCGTGGTTAAGCTCTCCGTCATCGTGCCGTTCTACAACGTGCAGGCATATGCTCCCGATACCTTGCGAAGCCTGCGGGCCAACGCCCGCGAGGATTTCGAATTCATCCTCGTCGACGACTGCTCGACCGACGGGACGCCGGAGATCCTCGCGCGCGCGGAGCGCGAGATCCCGGGTGCCGTCCTGGTGAGACACGAGACGAACGGGGGCCTGGCCACCGCGCGCAACACCGGGATCGACGCGGCGCGGGGCGAATACCTCACGTTCCTCGACGGCGACGACTGGGTGGTTCCCGGCTACTACGAGCGGCTGCTCGCCGCCATCACCGAACTGGGCTGCGACTTCGTCCGTACGGACCATGTGCAGTTCACGGACCGGACGCGCACGGTCCACCAGGTCCCGCACGGCCTGCGCGACACCGTCATGCGGCCGCGCGACGTGATCCTGCCGGCCGACCGGTCGACGCCCGTGGACTACGCGTACGCCTGGGCCGGCGCCTACCACCGCCGACTCGTCGAGTCGGGGCTGCTCCGTTTCCGGGACGGGCTGCGCACCGCCGAGGACCGGCCCTGGATCTGGCGCCTGCACCGTGAGGCCGAGTCCTTCGCGGTGGTCGGGCTGCAAGGGGTCTTCTACCGGCGCGGGGTGGCGTCCTCGCTCACCCAGATAGGCGATGTGCGACAACTCGACTTCATCCGGGCCTTCGACCAGGTGCTCGAAGAAACGGCACAGGACCCGGAGGCGGACCGGCTGTTGCCGAAGGCCGTACGGACCTATTGCGCGGTCATGGCACATCACCTGGAATCCATCGAAAGGTTCGAACCAGCAGTGGCACGGAAATTGCGCACACTGAGCGCGGCCTCTCTGCGGCGCATGCCCCAGGAAATTCTCGCGGACACGCTGAATTCGCTGGGCGACCGCCGTGCGGACCGCCTGCGCCGGGTACGCCGCCGCTCCGTGTCGCGGGAGGTCGCGGCCTGATGTCCGGTACGTACACGGCGCCGGTCGGCCGGTCCGCCACTCAGATCTTCTCCGCTTGCACGCAGTACGCCGCCGCGACGGTCGTCGCCGCGTTGCGTGCGGGTCAGTTCGGTCCCCGGTCCGAACACCGTCGCATTCTCGTCGTGAGCGACACCTCCTCGTCTCCCGAACTGGGCACGCCGCTCCACCGAAGGCCCGGATTCGAGAAACTGGAGTCCGAATTCGACGAGGTGTACTCCTGGAACGACTTCATCCGGCCGTTCCACCCCGCGGGATGGTCACCCCGGGAGCAGGACGCCTCGCTGTGGCAGCGGGCCGTGCGCAGCGAGTGGCATCTCGGGGACGGGCCCGTCGAGATCGCCTGCGAGTCCATCCAGGCCAACCCCGCCCAGGCCCTCACCGTGATCTTCGGCGACAGCCCCGTGCACATCTACGCCGACGGCCTGATGAGCTACGGCCCGACCCGCAGCAAGCTCGACCAGCGGCTCGGCACCCGCATCCGCCGACTGCTCCACCTGGACCTGGTGCCGGGCCTGCGACCGCTGCTGCTCACGGAGTTCGGCGTCGAGTCCGAGGTCGTACCGACCGATGTCTTCCTGGAGGTGCTGGACGAACTGGCCGGGGCGACGATCCTCGACGCCGCGCTCGGCGACGCCCTCGATGCCTCTCTCGACACCTCCGGACCGGCACCGGCCCTGCTCCTCGGCCAGTACCTCTCCACGCTGGGCATCCTGACGCCCCAGCAGGAGGAGGAGCTGCACGCGCGGATGCTGCGCGGCGCCGTCGCCCTCGGCCATACCCGGGTCGTCTTCAAACCGCACCCCAGCGCACCGGCCCACTGGGCCCGGCTGCTGGAGCTGGAGGCGGAGCGGCTCGGTGCCGACCTGACCGTCCTGGACAGCCCCGTTCTCGCCGAGACGCTGTTCGGAACCATGCGGCCGGCCCTGGTCGTCGGCTGCTTCTCCACCGCGCTGCTGACCGCCGCCTCGTTCTACGGGCTCCCGGTGGCCCGCGCCGGCACGGACACCCTGCTGGGACAGCTCACCCCGTACCAGAACAGCAACCGCATCCCGCTGACCATCGTCGATGCGCTGCTGCCCGACCTGGAGGACGCGTCCGCCGTCACCGACTGGTCGCTTCCCTCCGCCGAAGAAGTCCGGGGCGAGCCGACCGGCCTGGTCAGCGCAGTCGGATACGCCATGCAACCGCAGATCCAGGCCGCGCTCCGCCCTGAGGCCGAGCGGTATCTCACAGGGCACCGCGACAACCTCTGGCGCTACTTCAAGCGGCGCCGCCTGACCGCCCTGGGACTGCCGGGCGCCGTGCCCCAGCAGCTCGCGTTCATCCCACGCAACGCGACGGTGCGCCGGATCGCCCGCAAGGCCCGCACCCTGAAACGGGCGGCGGCGGGCTGACCCGCCCTGCCGCCGGACGAGTTGGTTGGCGGGTCCGTCCGTGCTCCGCCGCCCGATGACGGCGATCCTCCGGCCGCCCCCGGCACGGCAGCAGGCCCGGCCGTCCGCGCGGGCGGCCCCGGGGCAGGCCGGTTCCAGTGATTCCACACGTCCCGGCCTGTTCCGGGAGAGGAGCATCCCCGTGGCCGAAGCGCCCACGACAACCCGGTCCGCTGCGGCTGCCGCAATACCCGCTCCGTCCGCACCCCCCGCCCCGCACAACCCGCGCCCCGGCGCGGGCGCGGGCCGGATGCGGGCTCTGGACGGACTGCGCATCCTGGCCGCCCTCATGGTCTGCCTGTACCACTTCGCGGGGAAGGGCGGCCCGGTCGCTCAGTCCTGGGGGCAGTCGCCGGGCCAGATGTTCCCGACCCTCTCCCAGGCGGCCGTCTACGGCTGTCTCGGGGTGCAGTTCTTCTTCGTCATCAGCGGCTTCGTCATCTGCATGAGCAGCTGGGGGCGCTCGCTGGGCGACTTCTTCCGGTCCAGGGTCGCCCGCCTCTACCCGGCGTACTGGGCCGCGATCATCCTCGTGACGGCGGCCGCGTGCGTCCTGCCGGTCGTCGTGAAGCCGCTGCGCTCGGACGAACTGCTGCTCAACCTGACGATGCTGCAGCAGCCCATGGGCGCGGACCGGGTGCTGGGCGTGTGCTGGACGCTCTGGGTCGAGCTGCGCTTCTATGTTCTGTTCGCGCTGTTCGTCGTCCGGCGTGGTGTCACCTACCGCAGGGTGGTGACCTTCTGCTGTCTGTGGACGTTCGCGGGGGTGCTCGCCCGGGTCGCCCAGACCCCGCTGACGGACGAACTGGTCATGCGCGACCACGCGCCGTTCTTCATCGGCGGCCTGGCCCTGTACCTGATCCACCGGTACGGCAGCAACCTGCTGCTGTGGGGAATCGTCGCGATGAGCTTTCTCCTCGGCCAGCGCTACTCCGTCACCGCGCTCTGGCACCCGGGAATGAACGGCGAATTCCATCGCTCCCCGTACGTGATCCAGCTGATCGTCGCCGCCGCCTTCCTCTCGGTCGCCGCAGTGGCACTGGGGTGGCTGCGCTGGGCGAACTGGCGCTGGCTCACCGTCGCCGGCGCCCTCACCTACCCGTTCTACCTGGTGCACGAACATCTCGGCTGGTTCGCCATCCGGATCCTGCACCGCGGCTGGGGCCTGCCCCCGGTCCCGACACTGCTCGGCGCGGTCGGCTCGCTGCTGATCCTCGCCTGGCTGATCCACCGGTACGTGGAAAAGCCGGTCGGCCCGCGCCTGAAGCGAGCCATGACCACCCAGAGCGCCCGGCTCCACGCGGCGCTGCGTGCGGGCGCGTGAGCGGGGCACGGCGGTACCGAAGGCCGGCCGTGCCGCCCCTTCCGGCCCGCGCCGACGGGGCGCCTGGGTGAGACGACTGACGCGGCAGCGGCGGTACGACTACGGCATATGCCCTTCGCGCCGCACTTCCTCGGCTTCTTCCAAAGCCTCACCGGCCATGCTCCGCAGTTCGCCTTCGCATCGCGAGACCGAAAGGCCGAGAAACTCGATCACGTCCTCCGACGAGTCGGCCAGCTGAGGAATGAGGTAGCAAACCTCCCGGAAGAGCTCAGAGTTCTCTCCGTCGGCCGCCCGGAGAATCTCCGGGAGGAGGTCAAGGATTCTCTTTCTGCAGTACTCCGCAGCATCCACCAGGACCGGCTCGTCCGCCCCCGCCGCGCTCACACGCTGCTGAGCGAGAGCTTCGCCGCGAACCCCAGGAACAGCAGACCGGCCGCCGAGGTGGCCCCCGCCGACAGCCGCCTGCGGCGGCGGAACGCGGCGGACAGCCGCGTACCGCCGAATATCAGCATCGACAGATAGAGGAAGCTGGCGATCTGCAGCAGGGTGCCCAGCACCAGGAACGAGAGCGCCGGGTAGGCGTAGCCGGGGTCGACGAACTGCACGAAGAACGAGATCAGGAACAGGATCGCCTTCGGGTTGAAGAGGCTGACCACCAGCGCCCGCCGGAACGGCCGCTCCATCGCGGCGGCGGCCTCGGGTCCGGCGCTCTCCTCGGTCAGCTCGGCCACCCGCCGGTGCCGCTCGCGCCACATGGCCACCGCGGCCCGCAGCATGCCGATCGCCAGCCAGGTCAGATAGCCCGCACCCGCGAACTTGACGACGGCGAAGAGCACCGGAGTCGTCCGCAGCAGGGACGACGCCCCCAGCGCGGACAACGTCATCAGCACGGTGTCCCCGGTCCACACCCCGGCCGCGGCCACATAGCCGGTCCGCACACCGCGCCGGGCGGCGACGGACAGCACGTACAGCGAATTCGGCCCCGGCAGCAGAACGATCAGCACCAGGCCGGCGAGATAGGTCGGAAGATCCGTGACACCCAGCATGAAACGGAGTGTCGCACGCGGGTACGACACTCCGTTCGGGGGGTTCGAACAAGCCCCGGTTCAGGCCTCGTCGCCGTCGAGGAGACGGTCCACGGAGAGCTCCAGGCCGACGCCGAGAGCCGAGGACGACACCCCCTCAGAACACGTCCGACGGCTCATACGTCCCCCACACCCCGCGCAGCGCGTTGCACACCTCGCCCACCGTCGCCCGTGCCCTGAGCGCTTCCTTCATCGGGTACAGGACGTTGTCCGTGCCCTCGGCGGCCTTCCGCAGCTGGACCAGCGCCGAGTCCACCGCGCCCTGGTCGCGTTCGGCGCGGAGCTTCGCCAGCCGCGCCGCCTGCTGGGCCTCGATCGCGGGGTCGACGCGCAGCGGCTCGTACGGCTCCTCCTCGTCGAGCTGGAAGCGGTTGACGCCGACCACCACACGCTCGGCGCTGTCGGTCTCCAGGGCGATGCGGTACGCGCTGCGCTCGATCTCGTTCTTCTGGAAGCCGCGCTCGATCGCGCTGACCGCGCCGCCCATGTCCTCGACCTTGAGCATCAGCTCCAGGGCTGCGGCCTCGACGTCGTCCGTCATCTTCTCGACGACGTACGAACCGGCGAACGGGTCGACGGTCGCGGTGACGTCCGTCTCGTACGCCAGGACCTGCTGGGTACGCAGGGCGAGGCGGGCGGACTTGTCGGTCGGGAGGGCGATCGCCTCGTCGAAGGAGTTGGTGTGCAGCGACTGCGTACCGCCGAGGACCGCGGCCAGGCCCTGGACGGCGACACGTACCAGGTTGACCTCGGGCTGCTGGGCGGTGAGCTGGACGCCCGCGGTCTGGGTGTGGAAGCGCAGCATCAGCGACTTGGGGTTCTTCGCGCCGAACTCCTCCTTCATCACCCTCGCCCAGATCCGGCGGGCGGCACGGAACTTGGCGACCTCTTCGAGGATCGTCGTGCGGGCGACGAAGAAGAAGGAGAGACGGGGGGCGAAGTCGTCGACGTCCATGCCCGCGGCGACGGCGGTACGGACGTACTCGATGCCGTCGGCAAGGGTGAACGCGATCTCCTGCGCGGGCGAGGCACCGGCCTCCGCCATGTGGTACCCGGAGATCGAGATGGTGTTCCACTTCGGGATCTCGGCCCGGCAGTACTTGAAGATGTCGGCGATCAGCCGGAGCGAGGGCTTGGGCGGAAAGATGTACGTGCCGCGCGCGATGTACTCCTTGAGCACATCGTTCTGAATGGTGCCGGTGAGCTTCCGGGCCGGGACGCCCTGCTCCTCGCCGACCAGCTGGTAGAGGAGGAGAAGAAGGGCGGCAGGTGCGTTGATCGTCATGGACGTGGAGACCTTGTCCAGCGGAATCCCGTCGAACAGGACCCGCATGTCGTCGATCGAGTCGATCGCGACCCCGACCTTGCCGACCTCGCCGGACGCGATCGCCGCGTCGGAGTCGTGGCCCATCTGGGTGGGCAGGTCGAAGGCGACGGAGAGGCCCGAGGTGCCGTGGGCGATGAGCTGCTTGTAGCGGGCGTTGGATTCCGTGGCCGTACCGAACCCCGCGTACTGGCGCATCGTCCACGGCCGGCCGGTGTACATCGTCGGGTAGACACCGCGCGTGAAGGGGTAGGCACCCGGCTCTCCCAGCTTGTCGTCGGGGTTCCACCCGTCGAGTGCGTCCGGCCCGTACACCGGCTCGATGGGCAGTCCCGACTCCGACTCGCGCGTCATCTGCTGTGCCTCCCGCTGAAGCTGCTCGTAAAGCTACTTGTTGGTAACCAAGGATTCCCGCGACGGACTGTAGCGGCGGGCACGAGACCGGTGGAGAGTCACCGGCTGGGACCTTGCTCACAGCCCTTCCCGACGGCCCGCGCCGCCGCTCTCCACCATCATGCGCGGGCTTTGGCAACCGGGCAGAGCGGGAATCCGTCCAATGGGACACCGGAGAAACCCGGAGAAGCAGGGGGCCGAGATGGTACGCAGCATCAGCGGAAGCGCGTCACGAGGCAGGGCACCGGGCAAGGCACCGGGCAGGAAGCCTGGTGGGGCCGCGGCAGTGGTGGACAGCGCCTCCGGTGGGACGCCGGGCAAGGTGCGGGGCCGGGCGCGGCACGCGGCCACGGCGGCGCTCGCCGTTCTCGCCGTGACCGCCATGGCCGCCGGCTGCAAGGCCCAGCCCGCCGACGGCGCACCGTCGGTACCACCCCGGGCCACGGCGACCGACGACGCCAAGCCCGCCGGCCGGTCGCCCTCGCCGGACGCGTCGTCACCGTCGCCGTCCTCGAAGCCCCCCGCCACGCCCGCACCGAAGCCGGACCCGCAGGGCACGACGTTGATGGCGAGCGGTTCCCAGGGCAAGCAGGTTCGGGAGCTGCAGGCCCGACTGCGGCAGATCGGCCACTTCGACCGCTCCCCCACCGGCTACTACGGCACCCTCACGGCTGCCGCCGTCCGGTCCTTCCAGGGCAAGCGCGGCCTCTCCACCACGGGCAGGACGGACACCGTCACCTGGCAGAAGCTGCTCGGCATGACGCACGAGCCGACGGCCGCCGAGCTGAACCCGCCGACCACCGTGCCCGTCGCCAAGCCGGACAAGCGCTGCATGACGGGCCGGGTGCTCTGCATAAGCAAGAACAGCCGGACGCTGTCATGGATGATCGACGGCCGTGTCGTCTCGTCGATGGACGTCCGCTTCGGCTCCCAGTACACGCCGACCCGCGAGGGCACCTTCTCCGTCTACTGGAAGTCACGGCACCACGTGTCGACGATCTATCACACGGCCATGCCGTACGCGATGTTCTTCAGCGGCGGTCAGGCGGTGCACTACTCGGCGGACTTCGCGGCCCGCGGCTACAGCGGCGCCTCGCACGGCTGCGTCAACGTCCGGGACGAGGGAAAGATCGCCTCGCTCTTCGCCCAGGTGAGGACGGGCGACAAGGTCGTCGTCTACGGGTAGGGCGGGGGCCCGGCCGGAGAGAAAAGGGGCGCGGGCGGGACCGGGGGAACGTGTCCCGCCCGCGCCATTGCGCTGAGCCGCAGGTACGGGGGGAACCCCGGCTCTGTGCGCTGCCGATGACCAGTCGGCTCATTCAGTACTGCGTCACGGCCTCGAAAAACGTCACACCCTGATGTCGCACCTGGACGTCGCACCCGGTGGACGGCGTGAAAGGGACCGGCGCGTCCGGCTCTCAGCGGAGTTGGCGCGTGGCCGCGCCGGCCGCCCGGGCCACCGCCGACGGGACGACCGAGGCCGAGTTCGTGGCCGAGTGCGTGGCCGATTTCGTGGTCGAGTGCGAGGCCGAGTTCGAGGCCGAGTTCGTGGCCGAGTGCGTGGCCGATTTCGTGGTCGAGTGCGAGGCCGAGTTCGCGGCCGATTTCGTGGTCGAGCGCGAGGCCGAGTTCGCGGCCGAGTTCATGGCCGATTTCGTGGTCGAGCGCGAGGCCGAGTTCGCGGCCGATTTCGAGACCGACGGAGAAGGCAACAGCGACGGCGAAGGCGACGGCGGGGTGGTGCTGAGCCAGATCGGCGGGAGCGTGCGGGAGCTCTCGACCCCGTCCCCGTCCCCGTTCGAATCGCCGTCGTCGCCCTGGTCGTCGTCGTTGCCGTTGCCCTGGTTGCCGTTGCCCTGGTTGCCCTGGCCGTTCTGGCCCTTCGCGGCTCTGACGGCCACCCGGTCGCAGAACCGGTCCAGATTGCGGGCGCCCTTCGCCAGCGCTTCGAGCTTCCGCCGACTGTCGTCGTCCAGCTTGCCGTTGCGGTAGTCGCGGCAGGCCTTGAGCGTCTTGGCGTACCACTCGCCGGAGGCGTCGCCTCCGGAGCCCTTGGGCGTCTTACCGCTCTCGGTGCCGGTCGAGGACCCGCTTCCGGCGCCGTCGGACTTCCGGTTGTCCTCGCCGCTCCCGCCCTTGCCTGTTCTGCCGTTGTCCCGGCCGTCCGTGGGGGCGGAGGGATTCGCCGGGGGTACGGAGGGCTCCGTCTCCGGGGAAACGGGCGGCGGGCTCGCGTCGGCGCCGGACCCCGAGCCGAGCTCGTCGGGGGTCGCCGCGACCGAGACGGACGTGGCCGGTGCGGGGGCGTGCCCGCCGAACGGTCCGGGGAGCATCCCGGTACCCGCGGCCACGGCCACCCCGCCGATCGCGCAGCCCGCGAAGGAGGCGGCCAGGCCGAAGCGGATGGGCCGGCTCCAGCGCAGCGGACGGGCACTGCGGGGGCCCGCGGCCGAAGTGTTCGGCACGGTGCCGCCGGAGGCGGGCCGAATGTGCACCGGGCCGAGTACGCCGGTCCGCGGCTGCTCGACGGGCTGCTCGGCGTACCCCTTCGCCTGTGGGTTCGCCGCCTGTGTCCTCGCGCGCGCGGAGTGCGTGGCGGTGCGGAAGGCGGCCAGCGCAGCGGCCTCGCCCGGCAGTTCGCCGGTGGCCGGGCGGGCGGCCCGTGCTGCGGCGTCCAGCGCTGCCGCGAGCATCTCCGCTTCCGTACACGAGTGGCCGCCGACGGGGCCGGCCGGTTCGCCGCGGAGCAATCTCTCCGCCGCGTCCTTGTCAAGCCATTCGTAGTACTCGTCGGCCATCACATGTCCTTCTGCGTCGACAGACGCGAATGCGTCACACCGGCCGGCGCCGCGAGACCGTTGTGGGAGAGGCGCTGAGTGGGTACGGCGCCAAGCTCCGCCGTCCGACCTGCCGCACTCTCGCGGGGGGCCGCCGGATCCGCCGGATCGCCCGCGGGAGCCCGGTCCACGGCGACGCCCGCGTCACCGTCGGGGACTGCGCCGTCCGCGCCGTCCCTGCCGCCGGGAGCGCCACCAGAGTTGCCCGCACCGCCCGCACCGCCCGCACCACCCGCACCGCCCGTGCTGTCCACACTGTCCGCGCTGTCCGCGCTATCGGCGCGCAGCAGCTCCGCCAGCCGCTTCAGTCCCCGGTGTGCCGCGGTACGTACCGCTCCCGGCCGTTTGCCCAGCGTCTGCGCCGCGCTCTTCGCGTCCAGGCCGACGACCACCCGCAGCACCACGGCCTCGGCCTGGTCCTGCGGCAGCTGGGCGATGAGCGACATCGTACGGCCGGTGGCCAGGGCCTCCATCGCCTCGTCGGCGGTGTCGAATTCGGCGGGCCTGTCCGACAGCTCCGACTCGTCGCCGCCGATCGCGGGGCGTCTGCCGCGCATCCGCAGATGGTCCAGGGCACGGTTACGGGCTATCCGCGCCGCCCAGCCACGGAAGCGGTCGGCGTCGCCGCTGAACCGGCCGAGGTCCCGCGCTATCTGCAGCCACGACTCGGACGCCACGTCCTCGGCGTCCGGCTCCCCCACCAGCGTCCGTATGTAGCCCAGCAGCCGCGGCTGCACCGCCCGGTACACAGTACGGAAGGCGTCTTCGTCCCCGTCCTGCGCCGCGAGCACTGCGGCAGTGAGCTCCGCGTCGTCCCCCAGCACTCCCTCAACCTGCCCTGCTGTCCTGAATCGCAGCTGGTCATCACTGCCGCGCCACCCTGCGCGACTCAGCACGCTACGTCCTTCGCGGGGGTCGCGTCCATGGCTTGTACAAGCTGCAACGTTCTCCCGGCCCGGTGCGGTGTGACAGAAAACGCAGCGACGGCGCTGAGAGGAGTACGGGGTCGTCCTACGGCCCCGCGGAAGACGACCGGGGCCTCTCCTGTGGGGGGTGGCGGCCCCGGTCGTCCTCGTTCTTCCGCAGCTCTCATTCATCCTCAGGATTTTCCTGTCCGGTACGGCCCAAGGGTCCGGCCGTTGATGACGACCCGTCCGGCGCCGCGGCGATTCAGCCGCCGACGGTCCTGTCCTTGCTTCCGCCGCTCCCGGTCCGGGTCCCGCTTCCTTTCGACGGCTCCGGCCCGCCCCGCTCCTCTGCGCTCGGCGGCCCGCCATGTGGTGTAGCGAAGATCTTGGCCACCACACAGGCCGGCGACCTGGACCCGACCACCCCCAAGGTCCGTACGGGCAGCTTCTCTCCCGGCCGACTGGAGCGCCGGCGCCGTATCGGCCAGGCCCGCTGCGCCATCGCGCCGGGCCGGATCAGGACCGCCGGGACCTGGCACCTGGCAGGCGAGCCGAGCTCCGACCAGGCACGCCCGGTGCTCGACGCGGCATCCGTCAGGATCACAGGTCAGCCGGAGAACCCGTACGAGAAGCGGTGATGGCCGGCGCGGGCGCTGCGCCCGCGCGTACCGGAACGCCGTTCCGTCCGGCCAGTCGACACCCGAGGCAGCCCGAGTGCCCCTCACGCGCGGCGCGGTCCCGGACCACGAGGCCCCACTGGTCGACAGGCCGCGGGCCGGGCGGTTTGCCCCAGCCCGCAAGGTGCAGGCCCCAGGTGACCAGCGCCGCCGACGCCATGACGCCGAGCCCCAACCAGATCCCGGGGCGCCAGCCACAGATGCCCACGCCCATGACCGCGACCCCGGCTGTCGCGACGGCGGAACCGGCCCATCCAGCGATGGTGTGGCCCTCGTCGTGCTGATGTCCGCTCACGTGCCTGCCTCCTCACGCCCGCCGGGCCGTGACACGGCATGCCGTGGCCACGCCGTCGCGGACCTATGATGACTTAGCAAGTGAGGAATTTATCTTACGTACTAAGGGAATTTCAATGGAGGGCAAGCCCCGCCCCACCGCCTCCGCCTCGGACGCGCTCAGCGCGATGGATGACCTCATCGCGACGAGCATCGTCGGCCAGCAGGAGTTCGCCCGGAACCTGGGGCTGAGCGTCACGGACCTCATCTGCTTCACATATGTCCTTGAGGCCGGGAACGCCCCGGTCACCGCCGGCGACCTGGCCGAGCGCGCGCACGTCACGACAGGGGCGGTGACCGGCATCCTCAACCGCCTGGAGCGCGGCGGGTTCGTGACCCGGCAACCGGACCCCGCCGACCGGCGCCGGGTGCGCGTCGCCGCCGTCCCGGCCGCAGCCGAGCGTGTCCAGACCGTCTACGGGCCGTACTACGCGCGCCTCGCGAAGCTCCTCGCGGAATACGCACCGGACGAGATCGCCGTACTCGCCGACTGGTTCACGCGCGCCAGTACGCTGGCGCGCGCTTACCTCGAGGACTCGTGCGAGAGCTGATCGTGCGACTGCGGGAATGACGGACGCCGAGTTCCGGCACGGGCCCGCCCTGATCGAGCAAGCCGCTGAGGATGGTCGAAATGGCAAGCAGCGAGCTTGACTTAATCCGCGTAAGTCCGGCCCGAACAACCCGAATTGGACGAGAACGGCGCGGGCACGCCCGGCGGCTCCGAGGCGGGTGACCTGTTCGGTTCGTCCAACGCATGGGGCGACGTGAACGCCACGGAGTCCAACGACCGGCTCGACTCGTCCCTGCCTCGGGCCTCTCCTGCCGTGTGTGTGCGGACTCTTGTGCGGAGCCTCTCGCGTCACGCCCTGCCACGGGCCTGACGCGACACCACCGCGCGCAGTACCCGGCGGCCCTCGGTCGACAGGTCGAACACCCGGCGCAGGGCGGCACCACTGCCCGCCGTGCCCGTGGTCTCCGCGAGGGTCTCCAGGATCTGGATCTGGCGGCGCAGTTCACCGGCGAGAAGCGGTCCGGTGCCTTCCGGACCCTCGGTGCGGCAGCGGTTCAGCAGCTCGGTGCGGTCCTCGGACTCGGACTCGTCCACGCCCGGGGCATCGAACCGGCAGTGGATCTCCAGCGCGGCGAGCGAACAGGTGTCGGCCCATGCCCGCAACGGAGCGGCGGAGAAGTCACGGGGCGCGGCATCGAGCAGCTTGCGCGACAGGGCGGACGTACCGTCCGTGGCTTCGAGAAGCTCCTCCAGTGCGGCACGGACCTCCGCGAGGCGGTCCGGCCATCCGGAGCCGTCCGCGCAGCCGGCCCGGAGCGGGCGCAGCGGATCCGGGTCGGAGCCCTCGGCGGGCTGCGGCAGGCAACGGTCGAGGCAGGCGACCGCGCTCGCAGCGAGCCCCCGTTCGTCGGCGGCGGCGATCAGTTCCAGCAGGCTCATCGGCGTCTCCCGTCGGCCGCGCCCCCGTGCGTGGGTGCACGGGGACGGGTGCTTCCAGTTACCGCGTTCAGCGCCGAATGGCTCAAAAGCGTCACCACGGAGGCCGAATAGCATGGTTCAGCGGGCGCGTCCCGCTACCCCCGGGCGCCCAGCGGATACACGCCGAGGGCCGCCCGCTCCCCCTGCATCCGGGTCGGCTTGCGTACGAAAAGGATCGCGAAACCGCGGCCACGATGCCGAGGGCGCCGGACGCCATCACCAGCCCCGCCGCGTCGATGATCTCCTGCGTCTTCTCAGCCCTCATGTACTGCCGGGACGTGACTCGGGAGAAGGCCAGCGAGCAGACCCACGCCCCCCACCAAAGGTCATCGTGGTGGGGGGCGTGGG
>NZ_JBHVFF010000040.1:0-40703 GCF_042801895.1 Streptomyces sp. NPDC057543
GTCCGGCCCCGGCCGACGTGCGTCAGCCCCGGTAGATCGCCTCGATCTCGTCCGCGAAGTCCTTCGCCACCACATTCCGCTTCAGCTTCAGCGACGGCGTGATGTGGCCCGCCTCCTCGGTGAACTGGGAGGACAGGATGCGGAACTTGCGTACCGACTCGGCCTTGGACACCGCGGCGTTCCCGTCGTCCACCGCCCGCTGTACCTCGGCCACCAGCTCCGGGTCCTCGCGCAGCGACGCGGCCGTCGAGCCGGCCGGCCTGCCGTGCTCCTGCGCCCAGCGGCCCAGGAACTCCTCGTCCACGGTGATCAGCGCGCCCACGAACGGCCGCCCGTCGCCGACCACCATGCACTCGGCTACCAGGGCGTGCCCGCGGATACGGTCCTCGATCACCGCGGGAGCGACGTTCTTGCCGCCCGCCGTGACGATGATCTCCTTCTTACGACCGGTGATCGCGAGATAGCCGTCCTCGTCGAGCGTGCCGATGTCGCCCGTGTGGAACCAGCCGTGGGCCAGCGCCTCGGCCGACGCCGCCTCGTTGTTCCAGTACCCGGTGAACAGGTGCTCGCCGTGCAGCAGCACCTCGCCGTCGTCCGCGATCCGGACGACCGAGCCGGGCAGCGGCTGGCCGACCGTACCGATCTTCTGCCGGTCCCACGGATTGAAGGCCGTCGCCGCGCACGTCTCGGTGAGGCCGTAGCCCTCCAGGACGGTGAAGCCGATACCGCGGTAGAAGTGGCCGAGCCGCTCGCCCAGCGGTGCGCCGCCGGAGATCGCGTACTCGCCGCGGCCGCCGAGCACGGCCCGCAGCTTTCCGTAGACCAGCCGGTCGAAGATCTTGTGCTTGAACTTCAGGCCCATGGACGGACCCTGAGGGGTGCCCAGCGCGCGGCTGTACGCGATCGCCGTGTTCGCGGCCTTGTCGAAGATCCTGCCCTTGCCGTCGGCCTGCGCCTTGGCGCGCGCCGCGTTGTAGACCTTCTCGAAGACCCGCGGCACACCGAGGATCAACGTCGGCCGGAACGAGGCCAGTTCATCGGTGAGGTGCTTGATGTCCGGAACGCAGCCGAGCTTGATCGGCGCCATCACCGAGGCCACCTCGACCAACCGTCCGAAGACATGCGCGGCGGGCAGGAAGAGCAGCACCGAGCACTCACCGGTACGGAAGAGGGGCTTCAGTCGCTCCACCACATTGCCGCACTCCGCGAAGAAGCTGCGGTGCGTGAGCACACAGCCCTTGGGGCGGCCGGTGGTGCCCGAGGTGTAGACGATGGTGGCCGGGTCGTCGGCCTTGGCGGACGCCATCCGCAGGTCGAGGGTCTCGTCCGAGACGTCCTCGCCGATCGCCGTCAGCCGGTGGACCGCCCGGTCCTCGATCTGCCAGATGCCCTTCAGCCCCGGCAGTTCCGCCTGGACCGAGGCCACGGAGTCCTGATGCGCCTCGGACTCCACGATGCACAGCGTGGCGCCGGAGTCCCCGAGGATCCACTGGATCTGCTCGGGTGAACTCGTCTCGTACACCGGGACGGTGACCGCGCCCGCACTCCAGATCGCGAAGTCGAGCAGCACCCACTCGTAGCGGGTACGGGAGAGCAGCGCCACCCGGTCGCCGGCCTCGACGCCCGCGGCGATCAGGCCCTTGGCGACGCCTCTGACCTCGGCCAGGAACTGTGTGGCGTCGACATCGGTCCACACCCCCGCCACCTTGCGGCTCATCACCGCTACATCGGGATGCTGAGCGGCATTGCGGCGGATGAGATCCGTCAGGTTGCCGTCCGAGGGGACCTCGTACAGGGCCGGAAGGCTGAACTCGCGCAAGACTGCTGCTCCTCATCGGGCTCCGGTGCCACGGCTCTGTGCGACGCACCGGCTGCGGTCCAAGAATGGCTGATGCTCAGTGGCGTGAGCACGACTGGACTGCCCGGACGTTACCCACCAGTACTCGGTTCCCGATAGGGGGTTCCGGCCAGATGTCTTATGCGTCACACACAACCGTGATCCTTGGGCGCACAGTAGTCCACCACCATTACGGGCCGGAGGTAATCGCAGGTCCGGCGGCCTCTACCCAGGTGCTCGGAGGGGTTCTAGGGTGATCGTCATGCCAGCCGGACCGAACAGCGAAGGAACCCCGACCTCGCGGCGCACCCGCGTTCATGTGGTCAGTGACGTGCACGGCAACACCGAGGCCCTGGCCCGCGCCGGGGACGGTGCCGACGCCCTGATCTGCCTCGGTGACCTGGTGCTCTTCCTCGACTACGCCGACCACTCGCGCGGTATTTTCCCCGACCTCTTCGGCGTGGAGAACGCCGACCGGATCGTCGCGCTGCGCACCGCCCGCCGCTTCGACGAGGCCCGCGAGTTCGGCCGCGGCCTGTGGGCGGGCAAGGACCGCAACGCCGCGATCGTCTCGGCGGTGCGTAAGCAGTACGCCGAGCTCTTCGCCGCCTTCCCCACCCCGACGTACGCCACCTACGGCAACGTCGACATCCCCGACCTGTGGCCCGAATACGCACGCCCGGGCACCACGGTCCTGGACGGCGAGCGCGTCGAGATCGGCGGCCGGCTGATCGGCTTCGTCGGCGGCGGGCTGAAGACCCCGATGAACACCCCGTACGAGATAAGCGACGAGGAGTACGCCGCCAAGATCGAGGCGATCGGCCCGGTCGACGTCCTCTGCACCCACATCCCGCCCGACGTGCCGGAGTTGACGTACGACACCGTCGCCCGCCGCTTCGAACGCGGCAGCCGGG
The DNA here is from genome assembly GCF_042801895.1 of Streptomyces sp. NPDC057543. Lineage (NCBI taxonomy): Bacteria > Bacillati > Actinomycetota > Actinomycetes > Kitasatosporales > Streptomycetaceae > Streptomyces > Streptomyces sp. NPDC057543. Next base: position 2,752 of record NZ_JBHVFF010000040.1, read on the forward strand.
CCCTGCTCGACGCCATCCGCAGGACCCGTCCCCGGTACGCGCTGTTCGGCCATGTCCACCAACCCCTGGTGCGCCGGATGCGGATCGGTGCCACCGAGTGCGTGAACGTCGGCCACTTCGCGTCCACCGGCACGCCCTGGGCCCTGGAGTGGTGACCGCACCGGCGCCGGACCCTGGACCGGGGCGCCGCGCACACGCGATAGCCTTCTGACGGCAGGCATCTGCCGACGCACCGGTACACCGCACTGGAGGAGCCACGGCGATGGCTGAACACACCAGCTCGAGCATCACGATCGAGGCGGCGCCGGCCGACGTCATGGGAGTGATCGCCGACTTCGCCCGCTACCCGGAGTGGACCGGCGAGGTCAAGGAGGCCGAGGTCCTCTCCGTCGACGACCGGGGCCGCGCCGAGAAGGTCCGTCTCGTCCTCGACGCCGGAGCGATCAAGGACGACCACACCCTCGCGTACACCTGGATCGGCGACTACGAGGTCAGCTGGACCCTCGTCAAGTCCCAGATGCTGCGCGCCATCGACGGCTCCTACGCACTGGCCCCGCTCGGCGACGGCGACCGCACCGAGGTCACCTACCGGCTGACCGTCGACGTCAAGATCCCGATGCTCGGCATGATCAAGCGCAAGGCGGAGAAGGTCATCATCGACCGCGCCCTGGCCGGTCTGAAGAAGCGCGTCGAGTCCGTCCCGAAGGCCTGACCCGGTGCGTACGGTTCTCGTCACCGGCCCCGGCGGCGCGGGCCGTACCACCGTCGCGGCGGCGACCGCGCTGGCGGCGGCCCGCCGGGGCCGCCGCACCCTGCTGCTCTCCGCCGACGCGATACCCGGCTTCCCCACGGGCACGGAACCCGCCGAGGTCACCGACAACCTGTGGTCCGCCCGCATCGACTCCGGCGAGCACTTCCGCGGCGAACTCCTCACCCTCCAGGACCGGGCCTCCGGCGTGCTCGATCTGCTCGGCGGGAACCGGCTGGACTCCGAGGAACTCACCGAACTCCCCGGCAGCGCCCAGCTCGCCCTCCTGCACACCCTGCGCCGCGCCGCCGAGGGCGACTGGTCGCACGAGGGCCACGAACTCCTCGTCGTCGACCTGCCGCCGCTGCGCGAAGCGCTCGCCGCACTCGCCCTGCCCGAACAGCTGCGCCGCTATCTGCGCCGGCTGCTGCCCCAGGAACGCCAGGCCGCCCGTGCCCTGCGCCCGATGCTCGCCCAGCTCGCCGGCGTACCCATGCCCGCCCAGTGGCTGTACGAGGCCGCCGCCCGCAAGGATGCCGAGCTGGCCGCCGTCCAGGCACTGATCGAGGACCGCAACACCACGCTCCGGCTGGTCGCCGAGCCCGGCCCCGCCGCCGAGGACGCCCTGCGCACCGCCCGCACCGGACTCGCCCTGCACGGACTGCGCGTCGACACGCTGGTGGTGAACCGGGTGCTGCCCAGGCACTCCGGCGACCCCTGGTTCGCGGCCCTCGCCGCGCAGCAGGAGAAGACCATCGACCACTGGTACGAGGAATGGGTGCCCGCGGCGGCCCTGTGCGAAGTGCCCCACCTCGGCCGCGACCCGCGCGGCCCGGACGACCTCACCCTCCTCGACACCGGGGCGAGCAGCACCGTCTTCGAAGAGGCGGGCACCGGTGGCGGCCTCTTCGAGGGCGACGGACTCGCCGCGGAACTGGACGACCGCAGGCCCGGCCGTGCCGACGACCCCTGGTGGATCGAGGACCCGGACGCCCCGGACGGCCTGGACACGCTGCTGCCCGGCCCCCGGATCGTGACCGTCCCGCGGACCGGCGACGGCGACCCGGTGCTCGTCTGGTGCCTGCCTCTGCCCGGCGCCGTCAAGACGGACCTCCAGCTGGTGCGCCGCGGCAACGAACTGCTCCTCACCGTGGGCCCGTTCCACCGGATCGTCCCCCTGGAGTCCGGACTGCGCCGCTGCACCGTATCCGGCGCCGCCCTCACCGACGGGGTGCTCCGCGTCAGGTTCACGCCGGACCCCGGGCTGTGGCCCCGGACGAGCTGAACGGCGCGTCGCGGTTCCGGTAACGTCGGTAGTACGTACCCCCGGATGCGCACCGCAGGCACACCACGTCGCAGGAGTCCGCCATGAGCGAAGCCACCGATCGTCCCGCCGACGACGACGCGTGGGCGAAGGCCTGCGCCGAGGACCTCGAAGCGGAGAAGGCCCGCCGTCGCGCCCAGCACGGCCCGCCGCCCGGCGCCGCCGCCGACGAGCTGCGCAAGCTGGTCGACGCCGTGGCCGACAAGATCTCCTCCCTCCAGACGCCGCTCCTCGGCGCGGCGGCCCAGGGCACCGTGCGGCAGATCATCAAGCAGGCGAAGTCCGCCGTCGAGCCCGTCATCGAACGCAATCCGGACGTCTTCGACCACATCGCCGCAGCAGGCAGTGAACTGCTCGCCGCCTACCGCTCCGCGGTCGAGGGCCAGGAACGCCGCTGGACCCGGGGAGCCGGGGACCCCGCAGGCACCGAAAAGAAGGCCGACAAGCCCACCGACCCCCGCGACGAGGGCCCCGCCGCAGGCGAGCACATCGACCTGGACTGACCGGCACGGAGGGGCCGGGCCCCCGGCTCGGGTACCGTTGGCCACAGCGGGGCTCGACCGAAACTGAGGGATTCATGGGACTCACCATCGGCGTCGATATCGGCGGCACGAAGATCGCAGCTGGAGTGGTCGACGAAGAGGGCCGGATCCTCTCGACGTTCAAGGTGCCGACCCCGCCGACGGCCGACGGCATTGTGGACGCGATCGCGTCGGCGGTGTCCGGCGCGAGCGAGGGCCACCAGATCGAGGCCGTCGGCATCGGCGCTGCCGGATACGTCGACGACAAGCGCGCCACCGTGCTGTTCGCGCCCAACATCAACTGGCGGCACGAGCCGCTGAAGGACAAGGTCGAACAGCGCGTCGGCCTTCCGGTCGTCGTCGAGAACGACGCCAACGCCGCCGCCTGGGGCGAGTACCGCTTCGGCGCCGGGCAGGGGCACGACGACGTCATCTGCATCACGCTCGGCACCGGTCTCGGCGGCGGCATCATCATCGGCAACAAGCTGCGCCGCGGCCGCTTCGGTGTGGCCGCCGAGTTCGGCCACATCCGGGTCGTCCCGGACGGGCTGCTCTGCGGCTGCGGCAGCCAGGGCTGCTGGGAGCAGTACGCCTCCGGACGCGCACTCGTCCGGTACGCGAAGCAGCGCGCCAACGCCACTCCGGAGAACGCCACGATCCTGCTGTCCCTCGGCGACGGCACGGTGGACGGCATCGAGGGCAAGCACATCAGCGCGGCCGCCCGGCAGGGCGACCCGGTGGCGATCGACTCGTTCCGCGAGCTGGCCCGCTGGGCCGGCGCCGGACTCGCCGACCTCGCCTCGCTGTTCGACCCGTCCGCGTTCATCGTCGGCGGTGGCGTGTCGGACGAGGGCGAGCTCGTCCTCGGCCCGATCCGCAAGTCGTTCCGGCGCTGGCTGATCGGCGGCGAGTGGCGCCCGCACGCCCAGGTGCTCGCGGCCCAACTGGGCGGCAAGGCAGGGCTGGTGGGCGCGGCGGACCTGGCCCGCCAGGGCTGAGCCGCCGGAACCGGACAGAACCGGACGCCCGTCGCGCCCCTGTGGGGCGTGGCGGGCGTCCGTCGTATCGTGAGACGCATGGTCCTGACGCCACTGCCCGACTCCCGTACCGAGCCGGATGGTTCGGCCGTCATCAGAGTGCTCGGCTACAACATCCGCTCGATGCGCGACGACTGTGCGGCGCTGGCCCGCGTCATCAGCGCCTGTGCCCCCGACCTCGTCCTCATCCAGGAAGCCCCGCGCTTCTTCCGCTGGCGCAAGCGCGCCGCCTGGCTCGCGGCCCGCACCGACCTCGTCGTCCTCGGCGGCGGCGCCACGGCGGCCGGTCCGCTGCTGCTCTGCTCGCTGCGGGCCACGGTGGAGCGCACGGAGGACGTCCTGCTGCCGCTCACCCCCGGCCTGCACCGCCGGGGTTTCGCCACGTCGGTGGTACGGATCGCGGGCACCCGGATCGGTCTGCTGAGCTTCCACCTGAGCCTGCAGAGCGACGAACGCCTGGCCCAGGCCGAGATGTTGCTGGACCGGCTGGACGCGATGGGCGTCGAGCACGCCATCGTGGCGGGCGACCTCAACGACGTACCGACCGGGGCCGCTTTCCGGCGGCTGGCCGGGCGCCTCCAGGACTGCTGGGCCGTCCGGCCGTGTGGCGACGAGCACACCTTCACGCCGGACGAACCGCGGCGGCGTATCGACGCGGTCTTCGCGACAAGCGGGATCGAGGTGCTCGGCTGCGGTGTCCCGGCAGGGCTGCCCGGTGTCACCGACGCGGACCTGCGAGCGGCCACGGACCACCTGCCGGTGCTGGCAGCGCTACGGGTGCCCGCGACCAGGCCCTGAACCGCGCGGCAGCGGCTCAGGGCCTCGGGGCCACCCCCGCCCGGACCGGTCTCAGACCACCGCGCCCCGGCCCGGGTCGTCGCCGTCCTCGTCGTCGTCCTGCATCCGCGCCACCAGCGTGACGAAGCCGCCCAAGAAGCCGCCGACGCAGATCGTCGTGAGCCACCAGGTCATGTCCCACCGCAGCAGCACCGCGATCAGCATCAGCACCGGGCCGCCGACGACCGCGAGCCAGGCGAACTTCGCCGTGACATCGGCCTCCGGCAGCGGGGGCGGCTCCGGGGGGACGAAATGCCCCTCGTCGCTGTCGTCGAGGTCGTCGTCCTTCGGCTCCGCGACCTCGTAGTCGCGCGGGCCGGCGACGCCGGGCGCGAACACGATCGAGCTGCCGAGCGGCTTCTCCGGCGGCTTCGGGGACTTCTTCCCGACCCCCTTGTCCGGGTCCAGGACGCCCGACTGATCGTCCTCCAGCAACGCGAGATCCTCGATCGACCTGAACGGCCTGGCGCCCGGCGGGTCCGCCGGCTCCTCGCCGTACCCCGCGACGATCGCCTCCCACGCGGCTTTCTCGTCGATCGACCGGTCGGGTCCGTCGCCGTCGCCGCCCGGCGGCGCTGTCCGGGCAGCAGCAGCATCCTGCGGGCCCGTGCCCGTACCGTCCTCGGGAACGGCCGTTCCCTCCGTGGGAGGGGGCTCGCGCCCCTCCTCACTGCCCGCGCGCTCCGCGTCGTGCTCAGCCACCTGACGTGCTCCCCTTCTTTCCGACGCTCGGAGCGAGGCGGCCGATGAACCGGTAGCTCTCGTCGAAGATCCGCTCCGCATCGTGGTCCAACGTCGCCACGTGGTAGCTCTGTTCCAGCAGGATCTCCTCGACGTCGGTCGAGGACACCCGGCTGAGGATCCGGGCCGAGTCCGCGGGCGGCACCACATGGTCCTGCGGGCTGTGCAGCAGGACGATCGGCTGGGTGACCTGCGGCAGTTCGGCATCGACCAGGCGGAAGAAATTCCGCAGCGAATGCGCCGCGTGCAGCGGCACCCGGTCGTACCCCACCTCGGCGGAGCCCGGCAGGGCGATATCGCTTGCCAGCCCCTTTGTCGTCCGCACCAGATGGCGGGCCACCGGCAGCGCGTACGCCGACAGGCCGTGCACCTTGTTCGCCGGATTGACGAGCACCAGACCACTGATCGCGTCCCCGTGCTTCGCCGCCAGCCGCAGCGTCAGCGCGCCTCCCATGGAGAGACCGAAGACGAAGACCTGACGGCACCGCTCCAGCAGGGCGCGCAGCTCGCGGTCCACCTCCGCGTACCAGTCCTGCCAGCCCGTGAGCTGCATGTCCTCCCAGCGGGTGCCGTGCCCGGGCAGCAGCGGCAGTGACACGGTGAGCCCGCGCTCCGCCAGATGGTCGGCCCAGGGGCGCAGCGACTGCGGGGAACCGGTAAATCCGTGACAGAGAAGGACGCCGACCTCTCCGCCCTCGTGGCGGAACGGCTCGGCTCCAGGCAGGACCGGCACCGGGGTCTCCTGTTCGTGAGGCTCGCAGGGGAGCGAAAGGGGGAGCGCGGAAGGATTACTTCACCGTACGCGACCGGACTGACACCGACCAGGGTCGTCACTGACACCGACCAGGGTCGTCAACGACACCGGCCGGTGCGGTCACCGATACGGGCCGCGGTGGTCGGCACCGGCAGCCGCCATGGGCGCGGCCGTGTCCGCCCCTTCCGTTCCACGCCGGGCAGGAACGCGGCCAGCCGCCATGGGCGCGGCCGTGTCCCCCCTTCCGTTCCACGCCGGGCAGGAACACGGACGACCACACGGGTTAAGGTCGTTCCGACAGGACACAGGAGGCACCCGAGTTGATCTACGGCGCAATGAAGTTCTCCATCGGCGGGGGTCTGAAGCTCGCCTTCCGGCCGTGGGTGGAGGGCCTGGAGAACATTCCCGCGCAGGGACCGGCGATCCTCGCGAGCAACCATCTGTCGTTCTCCGACTCCTTCTTCCTGCCGGCCGTCCTGGACCGCAAGGTCACCTTCATCGCCAAGTCCGAGTACTTCACCGCACCCGGGGTGAAGGGCAGGCTGACCGCGGCCTTCTTCAAGGGCGTCGGCCAACTCCCGGTGGACCGCTCGGGCGCCCGCGGCGCCGGTGAGGCGGCCATCAAGGCGGGCATCGAGGTCGTCGAGAGCGGCGGACTCTTCGGCATCTACCCGGAGGGCACCCGCTCGCCCGACGGCCGTCTCTACCGCGGCAAGCCCGGCGGGCTCGCCCGGGTGGCGCTGGCCACCGGAGCGCCCGTCATCCCCGTCGCGATGATCGACACGGAGAAGATCCAGCCGCCCGGTCAGCTGATGCCCAAGCTGATGCGTCCCGGGATCAGGATCGGCAAACCGCTCGACTTCAGCCGTTACCACGGCATGGAGGGGGACCGCTTCATCCTGCGCTCGGTCACCGACGAGGTGATGTACGAGATCATGAAGCTCTCCGGCCAGGAGTATGTCGACATCTACGCGACCGCCGCCAAGCGGCAGATCGCGGACGAGGCGAAGCGCCGCGCCGAGGAGGAGAAGCGCGCGGCCAGAGGGCCCGGAACGCAGGAGTGACGCAGGAGTGACGGAACGGTTCGGCGCGTAACCGCGTCGTTTCCGTCCGGGGGGTGGGGACATGGCCAAGCGCGAGCGGGTCGTACGGATGTCGGTCGAGCAGCCGCTGTGGCGTGCGCTGACGGCGTACCGCATTCTGACGATGCTTTACGCGGTGCTGCTCGCCGTCTTCGGCCGGGACAGGTACGACCGGCCGTGGGTGGCCGTGGCCTTCCTGGTTTTGATGTCGGCCTGGACGCTCGCCACGCTCCCGAAGGTCGCGGGCGCCGTCGCCTGCACCAAGCGTTTCCTCGGCACCGACCTGGCCGTCGCCCTCGTCGGCATCCTCCTCACCCCGCTCGCCGACTTCGAGGCCCAGCAGGTCGACGGTCCGACGCTGCCGTCGATCTGGACCGCGGGTTCCGTGCTGGCCTTCGCGATCAAGGGCGGCTGGCGCTGGGCGGCCTTCGCCTCCACCTTCGTCGCCGTCGCCAACATCATCGAGCGCGGCGAGCCCAGCCGGGACACCTTTCACAACGTCCTGCTGGTCTGGGTGGCCTCCATCGCCATCGGTTACGTCGTCGAGGTGGCCAGGGCCAGTGAGCGCACCCTCGCCCGCGCGCTGGAGATCGAGGCCGCCACCCGCGAACGGGAACGGCTGGCCCGCGACATCCACGACAGCGTGCTCCAGGTCCTCGCGATGGTGCAGCGCCGGGGTACCGCGCTGGGCGGCGAGGCCGCCGAACTGGGCCGGATGGCCGGGGAGCAGGAAGTCGCCCTGCGCACCCTGGTCTCCAGCGGGCTCGTGCCCACCACCCGGGTCTCCGAGGACGCCGCGGAGGGCGCCGTGGTCCGCAGCGTCGAGGTGGACGACGAGGAGGACGGGTCGTCCGGACAGGCCGGCTGCGATCTGCGCTCCCTGCTCGCCCCGCACGCCGGCTCCCGGATCAGCTTCGCGGAGCCCGGTGCTCCGGTGCTGCTCGCTCCCGCGGCCGCGAAAGAACTGGCGGCCGCTGTCAGTGCCGCCCTGGACAATGTGAGGGTGCATGCGGGGGAGAACGCCCAGGCCTGGATCCTCGTCGAGGACTGGCCGGACGAGGTGATCGTGACGGTCCGGGACGACGGACCGGGCATCCCGGAAGGGCGGCTCGCCCAGGCGGAGGGGGAGGGGCGGATGGGGGTCGCCCTGTCGATCCGGGGGCGGCTGCGTGACCTGGGTGGCACAGCGGAGTTGATTTCGGTGCCCGGCCAGGGCACCGAGGTCGAGTTGAAGGTCCCGAAGGTGGCGTAGTCCCGTAAGTCCCGTAGGTTTCAAACGCTTCAAACGCTTTACAGGATTCGTAGGTTCGCGGGGGAAGGCAGGATCAGGCAGATGAGCACGGAGAGCAACCAGGGCGCCGAGGAGCGGGCCATCAGGGTGATGGTGGTCGACGACCACCCGATGTGGCGCGACGCGGTGGCGCGCGATCTTTCCGAGTCCGGTTTCGAGGTCGTGGCGACGGCGGGTGACGGACCGCAGGCCGTGCGCCGGGCCAAGGCCGCCACCCCCGACGTCCTCGTACTCGACCTCAATCTGCCCGGCATGCCCGGTGTACAGGTCTGCAAGGAGCTTGTCGGCTCCCACCCGGGGCTGCGGGTGCTGGTGCTCTCCGCGAGCGGCGAGCACGCCGACGTACTGGAGGCGGTCAAGTCAGGCGCCACCGGCTATCTGCTCAAGTCGGCCAGTACGCAGGAGCTGACCGAGGCCGTGCGGTCCACCGCCGTCGGCGATCCCGTCTTCACCCCGGGCCTGGCCGGACTGGTCCTCGGCGAATACCGCCGGCTCGCCTCGGACCCCACCCCCGTCGCGTCCGACGAACCCAAGGCCCCGCAGCTCACCGAGCGCGAGACCGAGGTGCTGCGGCTGGTCGCCAAGGGGCTCTCGTACAAGCAGATCGCCGAGCGCCTGGTCATCTCGCACCGCACCGTCCAGAACCACGTCCAGAACACCCTGGGCAAGCTCCAGTTGCACAACAGGGTGGAGCTCGTGCGGTACGCCATCGAGCGCGGCCTCGACGACGCCTGAACGCGCCGGAGCGTGCAGCCCCGCATTTTTGTGAGACCAACCGCCCCGTAACGCAATGGATTTGACCTTCCGCCCCATCCCTGAGTGACCTGGATCACGATTAACGTGGTGGTCGGGGGGCTCACTTCGGCGAAGGGATGCTTCCATGCGGGTCGGAGTACTGACCGGTGGCGGCGACTGCCCCGGGCTCAATGCGGTCATCCGCGCCATCGTCCGCAAGGGCGTGCAGGAGTACGGCTACGACTTCATCGGATTCCGGGACGGCTGGCGCGGCCCGCTGGAGGGCGAGACGGTGCCGCTCTCCATTCCGGCGGTGCGCGGCATCCTGCCGCGCGGCGGCACCATCCTCGGCTCCTCGCGCACCAATCCGCTCGGCGTGGAGCGCGGCGTCCGCCGGATCAGGGACAACCTCGCCAAGTGCGAGGTCGATTCGCTCATCACGATCGGCGGCGAGGACACCCTGGGCGTGGCGGCGACCCTGTCCGACGAACACGGCATCAAGTGCGTCGGCGTACCCAAGACCATCGACAACGACCTCTGTGCCACGGACTACACCTTCGGCTTCGATACGGCCGTCTCCATCGCGACCGAGGCGATCGACCGCCTGCACACCACGGCCGAATCCCATATGCGGGTCCTCGTCGTCGAGGTGATGGGCCGTCATGCGGGGTGGATCGCGCTCCACTCGGGGCTGGCCGGCGGTGCGAACGTCATCCTCATCCCGGAACAGCGCTTCGACATCGAGCAGGTCTGCTCCTGGGTGACCTCCCGTTTCAGCGCCAGCTACGCACCGATCGTGGTGGTCGCCGAAGGGGCCATGCCCACGAGGGGCGAGCTGATCCTCAAGGACGGCTCGCACGACTCCTTCGGCCATGTCCGGCTCTCCGGCGTCGGCGAATGGCTGGCCAAGCAGATCGAGAGCCGCACCGGCAAGGAAGCCAGAACGACCGTCCTCGGCCATGTCCAGCGCGGCGGCACCCCCAGCGCCTTCGACCGCTGGCTGGCCACCCGCTTCGGCCTGCACGCCATCGACGCCGTGCGGGACGGTGACTTCGGCATGATGGTCGCCCTGCGGGGCACTAACATCGTGCGGGTGCCGATCGCGGAGGCGACCGCCCGCCTCAAGACGGTCGATCCGGCCCTCTACGCGGAGGCCAGTGTCTTCTTCGGCTGAGCGGCGCGCCTTCTTCGGCCGAGCGGCGCACCGGGGGCGCGGGCCGTATATTCGCGAACATCCGGTACGTAACGCCGCTTTTCGCGCGCATCAAGAAACGCGTATCAACGCGCATCAAGAAACGCGTATCAAGAAGGCTGGAGACGTCGTGGAAATCCTGGCATTCGGTGTGCAGTCCGACGAGAAGCCGCTCATCGAGAAGGCCTTCGCCCCGGAGCACGAGGTCCGTTGCCTGGACGTCTTCCTCACCAAGGACACCGCCCCCATCGCCGCGGGATACGAGGTCATCTCCACCAGCGTCAACGCCGACCTGGGCAGCGGCGTCCTGCAGACCCTCGCGGCAGGCGGCACGCAGATGATCGCCCAGCGCTCCACCGGCTTCAACAACATCGACCTCGACGTCGCGGAACGGCTCGCCCTGCGCGTCGCCCGGGTCGCCGCCTACTCCCCGTACTCGGTCGCGGAATTCGCCTGGACCCTCGCGCTGGCGGTCAACCGCCGCATCATCCGGGCCGCGAGCCGCACCCGCGACTTCGACTTCCGGCTCGACGGCCTCCTCGGCCGGGACATGCACGGCCGCACGGCCGGTGTGATCGGTACGGGCAAGATCGGCGAGGCCTTCACCCGTATCGCCCACGGCTTCGGCATGAAGCTGCTCGGCTGGGACGTCGCCGAGAATCCCGCCTGCGTCGGCCTGGGCATGGAGTACGTCGACAAGGAGCGGCTCCTCGCCGAGTCCGACCTGGTCAGCCTGCACGTCCCGCTCCTGCCCGCGACCCACCACATCATCGGCGCGGACGCCCTGGCGAGGATGAAGGACGACGCGATCCTGATCAACTCCAGCCGCGGCGGACTCATCGACGCGACGGCACTGGTCGCCGAGCTCCGCGCGGGCCGTCTCCTGGGTGTCGGGCTCGATGTGTACGAGGCGGAGGCCGGGCTGTTCTTCCTCGACAAGTCCCTGGAGGGCATCGACGACGACACCCTCGCCCGGCTCGTCACCTTCCCGAACGTCATCGTGACCTCGCACCAGGCGTACTACACCCAGGACGCCGTGGCCCAGATCGTCGACGCCACCGTCCGGAACGTCGCCGACTACCTGGCCGGCCGCCGCAGCGACAACGTCCTCGTCCCCGCGCTCCCGGGGGGCTGAGACCCCGGAGCTCCTCCGGGGTCCCGCCGCCCCTTCAGCCGGCGACCGGCAGCCCCGCCAGCAGCTCGGTCACGATCGTCGCGCCGCGCAGGGTCAGTACCGACTCCGGGTGGAACTGCACCGAGGCGAAGCCCGGCCCGCGCAGCGCGTGCAGCTCCCCGGTCGCCGCGTCCAGGCTCGCCTCGACACCGTGCGCCGCCAGCTCGGTGACCGCACCGTCGTCGCAGCGCGCGGTGAAGCTGTTGTAGAAGCCGACCGTCTCGGGGCGCCCGAACAGCTCGATCCGGGTCTGCGCGCCCTGATGCGGCACGGCCTTGCGGACGATCTCCAGACCCAGCTCCGCCGCGATCAGCTCATGACCGAGACAGACCCCCAGCAGCCCGTGCCGGTGATCACGGACCAGCTCGGCGGCGAACTCGCGCAGCAGCCGCATCTTCGGATCGGCCGTGTCGCCCGGATCCCCGGGCCCGGGGCCCAGCACGACCGGGCCCGCGTGCGCCCGTACGCGCTCGCGCAGCCCCGGCTCGTCGTAGCGGTGCACCGACACCTCCAGACCCGATGAGCGCAGCAGATGCGCCAGCATCGCGGTGAAGGTGTCCTCCCCGTCGACCACCAGCGCATGGCCGGAGAGCTCGTGCGTACGCTCCTGCATCCGCAGCCAGAACGGCGCCAGACCGTCCCGCCGGGCGTCCAGCGCCCCCTGCACCCGCGGGTCGCCGGCCAGCTGCGGGCGCACCGCCGCGTCGCGCGGCCGGCCCGGCCGCACCCCCAGCGCGGCCAGCACCCCGGCCGCCTTCGCGTGGGTCTCGGCGACCTCGCTGTCCGGATCGGAGTGGCGTACCAGCGTCGCCCCGACCGGCACCCGCAACCGCCCGTCGGCCGCGATGTCGGCGGTACGGATCAGGATCGGCGAGTCCAGGGACTGCGCCCCGCCCGGCTCCTGCCGCAGCAGCGCCAGCGCGCCCGCGTAGTAGCCGCGCCCGCCGGGCTCGTACCGCTTGATGACCCGGCAGGCGTTCTGCACGGGGGAACCGGTGACCGTCGCCGCGAACATGGTCTCCCTCAGCACCTCCCGCACATCCAGCGAGGAGCGCCCGCGCAGCTCGTACTCCGTGTGCGCGAGATGGGCCATCTCCTTGAGTCGCGGTCCGACCACCACCCCGCCCATGTCACCGACGGTGCACATCATCTTGAGCTCCTCGTCGACCACCATGGAGAGCTCGTCCCGCTCCTTGCGGTCGGCGAGGAAGGCCAGCAGCCCCTCGACGTCCGGGCCCTCGACGGGGTAGCGGTACGTGCCACTGATCGGGTTCATCACGACCGTTCCGCCGGACATCCGCACATGTACCTCGGGACTCGCGCCGACGAGCGTCCTCCCACCCGTCGCCCGCCGCCGCCCCGAGAAGGAGGACCCTTCGGACCCGCCGTCCGCCGTGTGGACCACGAACGTCCAGTACGCGCCCCGCTCACCGGCCAGCAACCGCCGGAAGAGGGCGAGCGCGTCCGCCCGCCCGAAACCGGGGATCTCGCCCCGGAAGGTCCGCCGGACGACGAAGTTCGCGCCCTCGCCCCGCCCGATCTCGTCCTCGACGACCCGCCGCACGATCCCGGCGTACTCCTCGTCCGGAACGTCGAACCCGCCGCCCTCGACCCGCACGTCATGGACCGGCAAGCTGTCCAGCACCTCGGCGAGCGGCAGCTCGTAGGTCTCCTCGGCGACCAGCACGGACAGCGGCGTCCCGTCGTCGCGCACATCGAAACCGCGCTCGGCGATCTGCCGGAACGGCACCAGGGCCAGCGAGGGCAGCTCGCCGACCGGGAGATCGGCGAGCCGGTCCACTTCCCGTACCCGGCCGATCAGCACCTCGACGGTGTCCTGATCGCGGCCGGGAGTGCGCCTGCGCAGCAGCGCGAACGGCGGGCTGTCGTCACGGAGCAGCCGCTCGATGACGAGGTCGGTGGGGTGCGGCATGGGTGTTCCTTCCGGATGGAGGAACGGGCTCCCGAAACGCAGAGAAGGCCGCCCCTCGGGCGGCCTTCGCGTGGTCTGTCGCGCGCGATCGATCAGTGGGCCGCCGGATGAGCGGTCCACCACCAGTTCTGGTTTGTCTGCGCGAACATGCCGTGGATCGTATCGCATGGCAGGGTGACCGACGGGGCGCGAGACCGTCGGCAGGGCGTCTTCCCCGCCGCTGCGGCGCCGGGACCTTTCTTGCCGGCGCGGCAACTCCGTTCCCCGTCACCGCGGGGTCGTCCGCTGCGACAAGGCCGATGGGTCCGTCTCACCAGGCGGTCGAGTACCGGCAGGGGAGCGCCGACCCCGTATTCTTGCTGACGTGATCGTGAACGCTGAATCCCAGAGTGTCGCCGACAAGGCGACCTGGCGAGACCTTCCCGCGGCGCAGCAGCCCGAGTACCCCGATGCCGAGGCTCTGCGCGATGTACTCGCGGACCTCGCGTCGTATCCGCCGCTCGTCTTCGCGGGCGAGTGCGACCAGCTGCGTGCCCGCATGGGAGCCGTCGCCAAGGGCGAGGCGTTCCTGCTGCAGGGCGGTGACTGCGCCGAGGCGTTCGACGCCGTGTCCGCCGAGCACATCCGGGCCAAGCTGAAGACGCTGCTCCAGATGAGCGCCGTCCTGACCTACGCGGCCTCCGTGCCCGTCGTCAAGGTGGGCCGGATCGCCGGCCAGTACTCCAAGCCGCGCTCCAAGCCGACCGAGACCCGCGACGGCGTCACCCTGCCGACCTACCGCGGCGACTCCGTCAACGGCTTCGCCTTCACCGAGGAATCCCGCGTCCCTGACCCGGAGCGGCTGAAGCAGATGTACCATGCATCCGCTTCCACGCTGAACCTGGTCCGCGCCTTCACCACCGGCGGTTACGCCGACCTGCGCCAGGTGCACGCCTGGAACCAGGACTTCGTGAAGTCGTCGCCGTCCGGCCAGCGCTACGAGGCGCTCGCCCGCGAGATCGACAACGCGCTGAACTTCATGAAGGCGTGCGGTACGGACCCGGCCGAGTTCAAGGCGGTCGAGTTCTACTCCTCGCACGAGGGCCTGCTGCTGGACTACGAGTCGGCGCTGACCCGCACCGACTCGCGCACCGGCCAGTTGTACGACACCTCCGGCCACATGGTCTGGATCGGTGAGCGCACCCGCCAGATGGACGGCGCGCACATCGAGTTCGCCTCGAAGATCCGCAACCCGATCGGCATCAAGCTCGGTCCGACGACCACCGTCGACGAGGCGCTCGGCTACGTCGAACGCCTCGACCCCGAGCGCGAGCCCGGCCGGCTGACCTTCATCGTCCGCATGGGCGCCGACAAGGTCCGCGACAAGCTGCCCGATCTGGTCGAGAAGGTCACCGCCTCCGGCGCCACCGTGGCGTGGGTGACCGACCCGATGCACGGCAACACCTTCGAGGCCGCCTCCGGTCACAAGACCCGTCGCTTCGACGACGTCCTGGACGAGGTCAAGGGCTTCTTCGAGGTCCACAAGGGCCTCGGTACGCACCCGGGCGGCATCCACGTCGAACTCACCGGTGACGATGTCACCGAGTGCGTCGGCGGCGGGCACGAGATCTTCGTCGACGATCTGCACCAGCGCTACGAGACGGCCTGCGACCCGCGGCTCAACCGCAGCCAGTCCCTCGACCTGGCGTTCCTGGTCGCCGAGATGTACCGGGACCAGTAGGCATCACCGCAGGTGGTACGCGTATGACTGTGGGGCACGGATCGATGTGATCCGTGCCCCACAGGGCGTTCGGAGGCTTTCAACGGCTCACGGCGCCGGGTAAGGTTAGGTTAGCCTCACCGATCAACGGGGTGGCAGTAACGACCGATCCCGCCGGGAGGTGAACCGCGTGTACGTCTGCTCGTGCTTCGGCATCACGGAGAAGCAGGTGAAGGAACATGCGGACGCCGGGGCGTGCACACCCCGGCAGATAGCCTCCGCCTGCAAGGCGGGGACGGACTGCGGCGGCTGCGTCCGCGCCATCCAGGCCGTGCTCGGCCGGGGCGCCTGTCCGCGCCGCGAACTGCTCGACCGGAAGCGGACGCCCGGCGCCACGGGTGACGCCGGGACGAGCGCCGCTCCCGAGGTCGATCCGGGTATCGCTCCCGGCGCCGTCCCGGGCGTGACCCCGGGCATCCGGCTCTCCGAAGCGGCCTGATCCGGCCCAGGGCGACCTGGTCCGATCCGATCCGATCCGGCCTGGTCCGATCTGATCCGGGCCGGCCTGATTCAGTCCGGGCCGACCTGATCCGTCTGGTCCGAACGAGAGGCCCTAGCTGTCCGGCTGCTCGATCTGCTGGGCGATGTAGAGCGCCTCGCCGAGCTTCTCGACCAGTTCCAGCTGGGTGTCGAGGTAGTCGATGTGGTGCTCCTCGTCCTCCAGGATCGACTCGAAGATGTTTGCGGACGTGATGTCACCCTTGCCGCGCATCAGCTCGATCCCGCGCTTGAGGCGGTCGATCGCCTCCACCTCGACCTGACGGTCCGCCTGGAACATCTCGGTGACGGTCTGGCCCACCCGCACATGGAACAGTCGCTGGTAGTTGGGCAGTCCATCGAGGAAGAGAATGCGGTCCGTGAGGATCTCCGCGTGCTTCATCTCGTCGAACGACTCGGAGCGGGTGTACTTCGCGAGCTTCGTCCAGCCGAAGTTGTCCTGCATCTTTGCATGCAGGAAGTACTGGTTGATGGCAGTCAATTCGGCGGTCAGCTGCTCGTTCAGGAACTCAAGGACCTCGGGGTCGCCCTGCATCGCAGAGGCTCCTTCCAACCGGTGAACTGGTCAAGTTGGCCGCATCCTCGCACCGCACCCGGTGATCGTCCAGTAAGTACATGCTTAGTACGAGTTGCCTGAATTGCCCACACGCTGGTCGGAACCACCCCTGCCTGTCTGTCACCATGGAGTCATGGGTCAGCCGGAAAGCCGGGAAAACCGCGCGTCAGAGCAGTCCGAGCTTCCGCCGGGACAGCGACTCCAGCGTGGTTGGCCGGTTACCCACTACGGGCCCGTGCCCAAGTTCAAGCCCGACCGCTGGGAGTTCCGGGTCTTCGGTGCCACGGCGGACGGCGAGAAGCACTGCTGGAACCACGAGGAATTCTCGGTGCTGCCGTTCACCTCGGTGGTCGCCGACCTGCACTGCGTCACCAAATTCAGCATGCTCGGCGCCGAATGGGGCGGCGTGCTCGCCCGTACGATCCTGGAACTCGCACCGCCCGCGCCGAACGTCACCCATGTGATGGTCTGGGCCGAGTACGGGTTCAGCTCGAATCTGCGGCTCTCCGACTTCTCCTCGGACCGAACACTTTTCGCCACTCACAAGGGTGGTGAGCTGCTCACCGCCGAGCACGGCTTCCCGCTGCGGCTCATCGTGCCGCACCTCTACGCCTGGAAGGGGCCCAAGTGGGTCCGCGGCGTCGAGTACATGACGGCCGACCGCCGCGGCTTCTGGGAGGAGCGCGGCTATCACAACATCGGCGATCCGTGGCGCGAGCAGCGCTACTCGTATCAGGAGGAGCCGGGGGACGGCCCCGAGCTCTGACCCGGCAGCGAGGACCTGCGCAGCCCTTTCAGCCGCGCCACGTCCGCCGCGTGGCCGTCCTTGCCGCCCGGCGTCTCGATGATCAGGGGCACGCCGAGGGTGGCCGGGTGGGCGAACAGCTCCCGGAAGGGTTCCTCTCCGATGTGCCCGGCGCCGATGTTCTCGTGGCGGTCCTTGTGGGCGCCCACCACGTCCTTGGAGTCATTGGCATGGATCAGTTTCAGCCGCCCCTCGCCGACCGTGTCCACCAGGAGGTCCAGGGTCCGGCGCATGCCCGCGGGGCCGGTCAGATCGTGGCCCGCCGCGTAGATGTGGCAGGTGTCCAGGCAGATGCCGAGCTTGGGGTGGGCGTCGAGTGCCTCGAAGTACGGTCCGAAGTCCCAGGTCCGTGAGCAGAGCGAGGAGCCCTGTCCGGCGGTCGACTCCAGCAGCAGATACGGGTCGTCGTCGTGCGTCAGCTCGTCCAGGAGCGGCCGCATGTGCGTGCGTACCTGGGCGAGGGCCTGCTCGCGCGGGCGTCCGCCGGTCGCCGATCCGGTGTGCACCACGACGCCCAGGGCGCCGATCTCGCGGGCCCGGCGCAGTGAGTGGCGCAGCGAGTCCACGGACTTCTCGACGGTGGCTTCGGTGTGCGAGCCGAAGTTGATCAGGTACGGGGCGTGGACGTACGCCGGTATGGACTCGGCGGCGCACTCGGTGCGGAACTGTTCGTCCTGGGCCGGGCTGCCGACGGGCGTCGCCCAGCCGCGCGGGTTGGCGACGAAGACCTGGACGGCCTCCGCCGCCATCTCGCGGGCGTACGGGAGGCCGACCTTGGCGAGGCCTCCGGCCACCGGAACGTGGCCGCCGACCGGGTTGCGCATATGGATCTAGAGCCCCTTGGTCTTGATGGTGATGGTGCTGCCCTCGGGGGCCTGTTTTCCGCCGTCGACGGACTGGCTCGCGATGGTGTCGCTGAAGGAGAGGAACGGGCGGTCGACCTTGACCTCGAAGCCCGCGTCCTCCAGCACGCTCCTGGCCTCGTCGACGTCCTTGCCGGTGACGTCCGGGACGTCGATCATTCGCGGTCCCTTGGAGACCGTGAGCGTGATGGTGTCGCCCTCGGCGGCCTGGCTGTCCCGGGCCGGTGACTGATGGGCGATGTCGCCCGCGACCTCGGGGGAGTTGACCCGGTCGGGCAGCACCTCGGCCTTCAGGCCCTGCTCGTCCAGCGCGGCGGTGGCGTCCGCGACGGACAGCCCGGTGACATCGGGGACGTCGACCGGGGCGCCCTTGCTGACGATCAGGGCGACCGCGGAGTCCGGGTGGCGTCCGGTGCCGGCCGCGGGTTCGGTACGGATCACCTCGCCCCGCCCCGTCTGCTCGCTGAACTCCTTGGTGACCATGCCGGGCACCAGGCCGGCCTTCTTCAGCTCGCGCCGGGCGTCGGCGAGCGCACGGCCCTGGACGTCGGGCACCTTCACGATCTCGGGGCCGCGCGAGACGACCAGCGTCACCGCGTCGTTCCCCCGGATGCGGGCACCGGATGCGGGATCGCTGCTGATGACCTTGCCGCGGTCCACGGTGTCGCTGTAGGACCGCTTGACGCCCTTCAGGTCCAGACCTGCGTCCGAGAGCCGCTGCTGGGCGGTCTTCTCGGTCTGGCCGAGCAGTGAGGGCACCCGGGTGAACTGCCCGGAGTTGATGTACCAGACACCGGTGCCGATCCCGAGCACCAGCAGCACGGCGACGACCGCGCCCATGACGGAGCGCCTCGTACCGAAGCGCCAGGGACCGCGCGGCGCGGGCCCCGGCGGCATCGGCGCGGGCATCTCCAGCCGGCTGGTGTGATGGGCGACGCCCTGATCGGCCGGGACCAGCCGCGGGATCACGCTCGTAAGGTCCTCGGCGGCGTCGTGCGCCTCGGCGCGGGCCTGCGGCGGTATGGCGTCCAGCTGGGCGTCGGTGAGGCCGGAGCGGGCCTCACGGGCCTCGGCGAGTAGCGCCACCGCGTCGAACGGGCGGACCTCGGGGTTGCGGGCGGTGGCGCTCGCCACCAGGTCGTCGAGCGCGACCGGGAGGCCCGGGACGACGGCCGAGGGGGCCGGGACGTCCTCGTTGAGGTGCTGGTAGATGACCTGCGCGGGGGTGTCTCCGGCGCGCGGCTTGGCACCGGTCAGCATTTCGTACAGGACGACACCGCAGGCGTACACATCGGTACGGGTGTCCGCCGTGCCGTGCTCGATCTGCTCGGGGGCGAGATAGGAGACGGTGCCCAGCACCGACCCGGTGGTGTTGGTGACGGCGCCCACCGCCCGTACGAGACCGAAGTCGGCGACCTTGACCCGGCCGTCGTCCCCTATGAGGACGTTCTCCGGCTTCATGTCGCGGTGTACGAAGCCCGCCCGGTGTGCGGCGCCGAGGGCGGCGAGGACCGGCTCCAGGATGTCCAGCGCGGCTCTCGGTTGCAGGGCGCCGCGGTCGCGCAGCACGTCACGCAGGGTGCAGCCCGCGACGTACTCCATCGCGAGGTAGACGTACTGGCCCTGGGCGCCCTGGTCGAAGACCGCGACCACATTGGGGTGCGCGAGCCGGGCCACGGACTTGGCCTCGCGGATGAAGCGCTCGACGAACGAGGCGTCGGTGGCGAGCGCCGGGTGCATCACCTTGAGGGCGAGCACCCGGTCGAGCCGGGTGTCCACGGCCCGGTAGACCGTGGCCATGCCGCCCACGGCGATGCGGGCATCGACGCGGTAGCGGCCGTCGAGCAGCTGCCCGACGAGAGGGTCCTGGAGGGTCGTATCCACGCATGCGAGTCTACGAGCCGCCACGGACACCTCCCACAGATCGGAGCGGCCCCGGGGCCGTACTGCAGCCGAGCCGTGACAGGAACATGCGGTCCACGGCGTCCCGGTGGGTCAGAAGGCCGGGTGCTCCGGGTCCAGCACCGCACGCCCCTCCACCGGCGACGAGGCCTCGGCGAAGTGGCGGCGCGGGATCCGGCCCGCGCGGTACGCCAGCCGCCCGCCCTCCACCGCGTGCCGCATCGCCGTGGCCATCAGCTCCGGCTCCTGGGCCCGGGTCACCGCGGACGCCAGCATCACCGCCGCGCACCCCAGCTCCATCGCGAGCGCCGCGTCCGAGGCGGTCCCGGCGCCCGCGTCGAGAATCACCGGCACCCGGGCCTGCTCGACGATCAGCTGGAAGTTGTGCGGATTGCGGATGCCGAGGCCGGAGCCGATGGGGGAGCCGAGGGGCATGACCGCCGCGCACCCCACGTCCTGGAGCCTGCGGGCCAGCACCGGGTCGTCATTGGTGTACGGCAGCACGGTGAAGCCGTCGTCCACCAGGGTCTCCGCGGCGTCCAGCAGCTCGATCGGATCGGGCAGCAGGGTCCGCTCGTCGGCCACCACCTCCAGCTTGATCCAGTCGGTGCCGAGCGCCTCGCGGGCCAGCCGGGCGGTCAGCACGGCCTCGCCCGCGGTGAAACAGCCCGCCGTGTTCGGCAGGACGCGGATGGAGAGCCGCTGGAGGACGGAGAGCACCGAGCCCTGCACGGTCGGGTCGAGGCGGCGCATCGCGACGGTGGTCAGCTCGGTGCCGGAGGCGGTCAGGGAACGCTCCAGCACGTCGAGGCTGGGTGCCCCGCCCGTTCCCATGATCAGCCGGGAGCCGAAGGCGGTGTCGCCGAGGGAGAAGAGGTCGTCGGCCATCGTCAGCCTCCCTGGACCGCGGTCAGGACCTCGATGCGGTCGCCGTCGCCGAGCACGGTGGCGGACCACCGGCCGCGCGGGACGACGGTCTCGTTGACGGCGGCGGCGACGCCGGAGTGCGCCGTGGTCAGGGTGGCGGCAAGGGCGTCCAGGGTGGTGCCCGGGGCGAGGAGACGGACCTCGCCGTTCACGGACACGGAGACGTGTGCGGGATCGGTGGGCGATGCGGGCCGGGGGCGGGGCGCGGGCTCGGAGAGGGGCGCGGGCTCGGTCATGCGGGCTGTTCCTGACGTGCGGGGGCGGCGGCGGGCGGGAAGCGGTTCGGGGTGAAGGGGCGGGCCGGCTCGGGCAGCTCGCCGTCGGCCAGCAGCGCCGCCATGACGTCGCCGGTGACGGGGGTGAGGAGCACCCCGTTGCGGTGGTGGCCGGTGGCGAGGTGGAGGCCGGGCAGGGCGGTGGGGCCGAGCAGCGGGGCGTTGTCGGGGGAGGCGGGGCGCAGGCCGGCGCGGGTCTCGGTGAGCGGCAGCTCGGTGATGCCGGGCACCAGTTCGTGGGCGTCCCGCAGCAGCTCGTAGACGCCGCCCGCGGTGACGGTGGTGTCCCAGCCCATCTCCTCGCTGGTGGCGCCGACGACCAGTTCGCCGTTCTCCCGCGGTACGAGATAGACATGGCTGCCCCGGACCACGGCCCGGACCGTCCGGGTGAGGAAAGGGGCGTACGGGGCGGGCACGGTCAGCCGCAGCACCTGCCCCTTCACCGGCCGGATCGGCGGCACGACCTCGTCCGGCAGCCCCGGCAGCCGCCCACTGAGGCTGCCCGCGGCGAGCACGACCTGGTCGGCGCCGAGCTCCGTGCCCCCGGCGAGCACGGCTCCGGCGGCCCGGTCTCGCACGACCGTCAGGCGCTCCACCCGGTCGCGGTGGAAGACCACCCCGGCCCGCTCGCAGGCGGTCAGCAGCGCGGCGGCCAGCCGGCGCGGATCGATCTGGTGGTCACCGTCGACCCGCAGACCGCCGCGGACGCCGGGCGCGAGCATCGGCTCCAGACGGCGGCATTCGCGGCCCGTGAGCCACTCCGACTCCAGGCCCGAACGCCGCTGCAGAGCGTGCAGATCCCGCAGATGGGTGCGGTCGTCGGAGTCCAGCGCGACGGCCAGGGTGCCGCAGGCGCGGAAGCCGGTCTCCCGCCCGCTCGCCGCTTCCAGTTCGGCCGCGAAGGCCGGATAGCGCGCGGCCGAGGCGACATTGAGCGCCAGCAGCATCTGTTCGCCGTAGTGGAGTTCGGTGACGGCGGCCAGCATGCCGGCCGCCACCCGGGCGGCCCCGCCACCCGGTTCGGGGTCGGCGACCGCGATGCGCAGTCCGCGTTGCGCGGCCCGCCAGGCGGTCACCAGGCCGATGATCCCGCCCCCGATGACGAGGACGTCGGATCCGTTTCCGTTCCGAGAAGAACGCATGGGCGTCCAGCCCCTCCCTTCGCCGGCATGACCCGGATCAGGTTCGTACGGTCGGAGGCCGCCCCAGCCTCCCTCTCAGCCCGGTGCGTCCGGGCTCCCGCGAGTGTTTTACGTTGGCCACCCTAAACCCCGCCTTCCAGCCCCTGTAAGGGAGCAGCCACCGTGGCCCGTTCGCTCGACGGACTCGTCCTCTCACCGGTCGCCGACCAGGCCCCGGGCCAGGTCGGTACCCGTACCCGCTTCACGTACCACGAGGCGGACGGCCGGATCTGGGCCGAGTACGCCGGCGGCGACGTGGTCCGCGGCCATCTCGTCGGCACCCGCGTCGACGACACCCTCGATTTCAGGTACGTCCAGCTGAAGCACGACGGAACGACGTCTTCCGGCCACTGTGTCTCCACCGTCGTCGACCTCGCGGACGGCCGGGTTCGACTGGACGAGCGATGGGAGTGGGAGTCGCAGGAGGGCAGTGGGACCAGCACGGTGGAACAGATCCCTCTTTCTTGACGGTTCGTCAGATGCGTAAGGTGTACGGGTGAGCGAGCAGCAGCAGTCAGAGCAGCCGGGTCGGCGCGCGGGACGCCGCGTCGTCATCGTCGGCGCGGGCATGGCCGGTGTGCAGACGGCGGTGGCCCTGCGGGAACAGGGCTTCACCGGCCCCGTCGCCCTGATCGGCGCCGAACCGCACCAGCCCTACGACCGGCCCCCGCTGTCCAAGGCGGTGCTGCTCGGCGAAGCCGAGGACTCCGCCTTCGACGTCGACTTCGATGCGTTGGACATCGATCTGCAACTGGGCCGCGAGGTCACGGGTGTGCGCCCCGGCGCGCATGAGCTGGACACCCCGTCGGGACCCGTGCCCTACGACGTGCTGGTGATCGCGACCGGCGCCGAACCGGTCGTCCTGCCCGGAGTCGAGGGCGTTCCCGGCGTCCATCTGCTGCGCACCCTCGACGACGCGGCGCGGCTGCGCCCCGTCCTCGACGAGCAGCACGGCGTCGTGGTCGTCGGCGCGGGCTGGATCGGCGCCGAGTTCGCCACCGCGGCCCGCGCCGCGGGCTGCGCCGTCACCGTCGTCGAGGCCGCCGACCGGCCACTCGCGGGCGCGATGCCCGCCGAGGTCGCCGCCCCGATGAGCGCCTGGTACGCGGAGAGCGGTGCAGAACTCCTCACCGGAGCCCGGGTCGCCCGCGTCGAACCGGGCCGGGTGATCCTCACGGACGGCCGCGCGATCCCGGCCGGAGCGGTCGTCGTCGGAATCGGCGCACGGCCCGCCACCGGCTGGCTGGCCGGCTCCGGCATCGCGCTCGGCCCCGACGGATCGGTGACCGCCGACGGGGCGCTGCGCACCTCGCAGCCGGATGTGTACGCGGTCGGTGACTGCGCCTCGTTCCCCTCCGCCCGGTACGGCGAACGCCTTCTCGTCCACCACTGGGACAACGCCCTCCAGGGCCCGCGGACCGCCGCCGCCAACATCATCGCCGCCGCTGCCGACGGTGAACCCGCGCCGCTGACGTATGACCCCGTGCCGTACTTCTGGTCCGAGCAGTTCGGCCGGTTCGTGCAGTACGCGGGCCACCACGGGAGCGCCGACACCCTGCTGTGGCGGGGCGATCCCGCCGGCCCCGCCTGGTCGGTGTGCTGGCTGCGCCACGGCGTCCTGGTCGCGGTCCTCGCCGTCGGCCGACCGCGCGATCTGGCGCAGGGGCGCAAGCTCATCGAAGCGGGCGCGCGGCTCGATCCGGTGCGCGCCGCCGACCCCTCCGTGCCGCTCAAGTCGGCGACCCTCTGACGGCCGACGGGGAGCCCCTCCGACGGCGTACCCCGGAGCCCCGTACGGTCGGGCCCGGCTACCGACTGTCGGTCCGGGATGGCACGCTTGTCCCTGTGACCGAGATTGACGCAAAGATCGATGCTCTCGTCCCCGCCTGGCTCCACCTCCCCGACATCGCCGAAATGCTCGGTGTCGAGGTGACGCGCGTACGGCAGTTGGTCAAGGAGGGCCAGCTCATCGCAGTACGACGTGGTGAGAACCGGGCGCTCCAGGTACCTGCCGCCTTCATCGACGGCGACAAGGTGGTCAAGGGCCTCTCCGGCACCCTGACGCTCCTGAGGGACGACGGCTACACCGACGAAGAGATGCTGGAATGGCTCTTCACCTCCGACCCGACCCTGCCGGGCACCCCTGCCCAGGCACTGAGCGAGAATCGCGGCACGGAGGTGAAGCGTCGCGCCCAGGCGCTCGCCGTCTGACCGCCGACGGTATGTGAGGGGCGGACCGCGCATGACCGCGCGGTCCGCGCCCCGCGTACGACCGCACGGTCCGCGCCCCGCGCCGGAAACCGGCAACCGCTCCACCGCGCACTTCAGCTCCACCACGCTCTCCAGGGGGGAACCGCACCATGTCCACGCCTCGCGCGCAGCTGTCCGATGCCCGGCTCTACCTGTGCACGGACGCCCGTAAGCGCCAGGGCGACCTCCCCGCGTTCCTCGACGCCGTGCTCTCCAGTGGGGTGGACATCGTCCAACTGCGCGACAAGGGCATGGAGGCGGCCGAGGAGCTCGAACACCTGGCTGTCTTCGCCGACGCCTGCAAGCGCCACGGCAAGTTCCTCGCGGTGAACGACCGGGCCGATGTCGCCCACGCCATCGGCTCCGACGTGCTGCACCTCGGCCAGGGCGACCTGCCGGTCCCCGCCGCCCGCGCCATCATCGGCGAGGACGTGGTGATCGGCCGCTCCACCCACGCCGAGTCCGAGGTCGACGCGGCCGTCGTCGAACCCGGTGTGGACTACTTCTGCACCGGCCCGTGCTGGCCCACCCCGACCAAGCCCGGCCGGCACGCCCCGGGCCTGGACCTCGTGCGGTACGCCGCCTCGCTCGGCACCCGACGCCCGTGGTTCGCCATCGGCGGGATCGACGCGGGCAATCTCGACGAGGTGCTGGACGCCGGAGCGCGCCGGGTGGTCGTCGTACGGGCGATCACCGAGGCCACCGACCCGGCCGCCGCCACCGCCGGACTGGCCGAGCGAATCCGGGCGTGCGCCGGGACGTGATCCGACCGGGTGCCAAAGCAGGGTGTCCAAGGCCGGGTGTCCGAAGCCGGGTGTCCGAAGCCGGGTGTCCGAAGGGTGGACAAACAACCGGTCAATTCGGACAATTATGGCTGGTCTGGTCCTGTGGTCGTCGCGCTCTGGTTAACCTGCCGGTATGGCCCTTGGCACACCATCTACCAGGACAGATCACGCACACACGGTGCGTGAGTTCCTCGCGACCGGCAAGACTTCGTATTCGTTCGAGTTCTGGGCGCCCAAGACCGAGAAGGGCGAGCGGAACGTCTGGAGTGCGCTGCGCCGCGTCGAGGCGGTGAGGCCGAGCTTCGTCTCCGTGACGTACGGGGCGGGTGGCTCCACCCGGGCAGGTACGGTCAGGGTCGCCGAGCAGATCGCCGCCGATTCCACCCTCACCCCGGTCGCGCACCTCACGGCGGTCAACCACTCCGTCGCCGAGCTGCGCAACATGATCGGGCAGTACGCCGACGCCGGAATCCGGAACATCCTCGCCGTGCGCGGAGACCCGCCCGGCGACCCGATGGGCGAGTGGGTCAAGCACCCGCAGGGTGTGCGGTACGCCGCCGATCTCGTCCGGCTCATCAAGGAATCCGGAGATTTCTGTGTCGGCGTCGCGGCATTTCCCGAGATGCACCCGCGCTCGACCGACTGGGACACCGACATCCGGCATTTCGTGGACAAGTGCCGCGCCGGTGCCGACTATGCGATCACGCAGATGTTCTTCAATCCGGAGGACTATTTGCGGATGCGTGACCGGGTGGTCGCTGCGGGTTGCGAAACCCCGATCATCCCCGAGGTCATGCCGCTGACCAGCGTCAAGCAGTTGGAACGGTTTGCGCAGCTCAGCAACGCGTCTTTCCCTTCCTCCCTGAAAGAACGCATCCTCGCCGCCAAGGACGATCCCGCCGCTGTACGCTCCATTGGCATCGACTTCGCAACGCAGTTCTGCGCGAGGCTGCGATCCGAGGGTGTGCCCGGACTGCACTTCATCACGCTCAACAACTCGACGGCGACGCTCGAAATCTACGAAAATCTCGGACTGCACAAGCAGTCGTGACCGGCCGTACCCGCCACGACCCGGGGCGGTGGCCGTAGGAGGGGGCGGGCATGGGCTGGACGGTCCTCTACATCGCGTTCGGAATCGTCGCGCTGTGGCTGCTCGGTGAGGTGCTCCTGCAGTACAAGGCACGCCTTCGCTGGCGGCTGCTCGCCTTCGCGGGCTTCGGCTGTGTGGTCGTCGGGGTGCTGATGCCGTCCGTGTTCGTCATCGCCGTCGGCGCCATCGCGTTCGCGACCGGTCAGACGTACGTCACGCTGTCCTTCCGGCGTGGTTTCTCCACCGGCTGGGCGATAGGGGGCAGCCCCGGCGAGAGCCGTCGCCGCCGGGGCGGCGGCCGGGACGGCCGCGAGCCCACGCTCGAAGTGTCGGACCTGGAGCTGGAGCACGACGAGCGCGTCCCGCCGCACGCGGACACCGCGGCGGCATCGTCCGCGGCGCTGGGGACTCCGGAGCAGCGGACCGCGGTCTACGAGCCGGAGCCGCTGCCCGATGACACCGGGCAGTACGGCATCTACAGCGATCACCAGCGGTCGCAGCAGGACCATAGCCAGGGCAGGCAGGCCGAACAGCAGCCGCAGTACGCCGCGTACGACCCTTACGCCGGTCACTCCACGTACGCCGCGCCGGGCCAGGATCAGTATGCGGGCCAGGACTCCTTCGGCGGCCAGGACTCCTTCGCCGGTCAGGGGCAGTACGACTACGGCAGCGGTCAGCAGCAGTACGCCGCGTACTCCGACCCGTACATCGGGACCGGCACCACCGGCGGTTCCACGCAGTACGCCGCGTACGACAGCTACGGCAACGGCTATGACAGCCACGGCGGCCAGCAGCAGTTCGCCGCCGACCCGTACGCCGCCCAGCAGCACGCCCCCGAGACCCCGCCCGGCGGTGTCTGGGTGCCGCAGCAACGCGAGGGCGAGCAGTACCCGCCCACACCTCCGGAGCAGCCCGCGCAGCCTTCCCCGTACCCGAACGGCTACGCCAACGGCAACGGCTACGACGAACAGCAGTACCGCTACTGACGACGGGCCCGGCAGCAGGCTTCAGGGATCACTGCGAGCCCCGGAACCCGTCCCCCTCCACGATCAGCCCGGCGACCAGCGCCCCCGACATCCCCGCATGGGCGAGCCCGCCGCCCGGGTGCGACCAGCCGCCCGCGGCGTAGAGCCCCGGCAGCCGGGTGCGATTGCCCGGATGCAGATACGCGCCCTGCGCCCCGGCCAGCGCGGGCGCCGGCACCGAACCGCCCTCGGCGCCGGTGTCGTCCGCAGTTTCGGCCGGGGTCCGCACCTCGGCGTGGAGCAGCCGCTCCCGCAGGCCGGGCACGGCCGCGCCGGCCGCTTCGATCAGCGCGTCGGCATACCGCTCGCGCAACGCCTGGTCCGTCCAGTCGACCGCACCGTGCGGGGCGACCGTCGCCATCAGCGTCACCGCCTCGTGCGCGTCGTCGGGGCGGGTCGACGGGTCGTCCGGGCGCAGCACCGTCACCGTGGGACGGTCGGCGAGCCGGCCGCCGAACACCGCCTCGCGCTCCGCCGCGCCGTCCGCCGGGTGGACCAGGGTCCGGTGCACGGCGTCCCCCGGCCGGGCGCCGCGCAGCGACAGCAGGACCAGGAACCGGCCCGGCACCACCCCTTGGCCCGGCCGCGGCTGAACGGTCACATCGCCGTCCCGCCAGAGCTCCTGACCGGGCACCAGGCCCGGATGCGGGCGAGCGCCCAGCACCACGTGGGCGGCCTCGGCGACCGTCCCGTCCACGAGCTCGACGCCTGCGGCCCGGCCGCCCTTCTCGACGATCCGGGCCACCTCGCCGCCGAAGACGAACTCCACCTTCCGGGCCAGGCACCGCTCGTACACCGCCTGCGCCAGGGCCCGGATCCCGCCGGAGACATACCAGCTGCCGAAGGTCTCCTCCATGTACGGCAGCAGGGCGGCCGCCGCCGGCGCGCGCAGCGGGTCGAGCCCGTACGACAGGGCGAAGGCGTCGAGAAGGGCGGCCAGCCGGGGGTCCGACAGCTCCCACGCGCCGATCTTTGCCACCGTGTCCGCCCGACGGGCCGGGCGCAGCAGCCGGCGCTGCTGGAGGGCGGGATACGGATCACGGCCGAGCACCTGCCAGTCGGAGCGCAACGGCTCCTCCAGCAGCGGACGCCGGGACCGGTCCCAGGCATCGCGCGCCCGGTCGAGGAACCCGCCCCAGGCCGCGCCCGCACCGCCCCCGAGCGCGGTGTCCAGGGCGGCGACCACCCCGGCCCGTGACGCATTCGGCAGCGAGAGCGCCGTGCCGTCCGCGAAGATGTGGCGGCTCGCCGGATCGACCTGAGTCATCGTGACGCACCGTTCCAGCGGCTCCTTGCCCGTCTTCACGAACAAGTCGCGGTAGACCGCGGGCAGATGCAGCAGTGTGGGACCGGTGTCGAAGGTGAAGCCTTCATGGGCGTACCGGCCGACCGAGCCGCCGAAGGTGTCCGACCGCTCGTACACCGTCACCCGGTGGCCTGCCACGGCGAGCCGGGCGGCCGCCGCCATCGCGCCCATCCCGGCGCCGATCACCGCAATTCGTGCCATGCCAGTGACCTTAACGGCCGCCTCTGACACTCAGTCCAGCGGCCAGTGCGGACCGGCTCCTGCCAGGCGTTTCTCCGCGCGACGCTGTGCCCTGCGGCGCAGGAACCGGCGGATCCGGGACGCCAGGAAGACCAGTACCACCATGCCGAGCAGCAGCAGGGTCCCGGCGATGACCGCGGCCACCAGCGGATGGAAGATCGCGAAGGTGACGATTCCCGCGACGCCCAGGTCCTCGGCCGTGCTCACCGCGATGTTGCTGAACGGCTCAGGGGAGGTATTGACCGCCATCCTGGTGCCCGCCTTCACCAGATGACTCATCAGAGCGGTGGAACCGCCGACGGCCCCGGCTGCGAGCTCCGGCAGCGAACCGCTCCCGCCGGCCAGCAGCGCCGCCACGACGGCCCCGGCGACCGGCCTGATGACGGTGTGCGCCGAGTCCCAGACCGAGTCCACGTACGGGATCTTGTCCGCCACCACCTCGCACAGGAAGAGCACACCGGCCACGACGAGGACATCGGTGCGCTGCAGCGACGCGGGCACCTCGTCGCTGAGACCGGTCGCGCCGAAGACACCGAGTAACAGGACCACCGCATAGGCGTTGATCCCGCTCGCCCAGCCGCTTGTGAACACCAGAGGGAGTACGGACACGGACGCGATCGTAACCAGATGGCGCAAGGCCCGGGGTGGGGATCGGTGCGCAGCCCTGAGTATCCGTACCTAGGCGACGAGATGAGTAGATGCGCGGATGGGTTCCGACCTGCGCGGACGGGAGAGTGGAGCCCACGGGGAGAGGCGCGGCACCGGCACCGCCGACACGGGGCGGCGGAGCGGGTGCGGCAACTCCTTCCGGAACGGGGGAGTACGACGGAGAGCCCGAGGACCACGGGGGAAACGGGGGTCACGGGGGGACACGGGGGAAGGCTCTCCGACAGCACAGGAGACGCCGGTACGGCGCAGGCTCGGGGGGATCGAGCCTCACCGGACCGGCGTCTTCGCGTGTCCGTACGCCGGGCCGGTCCGGCTCAGGGGGAGGGGCAGCCCGGCAGCGTGGCCTGGCCTTGCCGCCGGTTCGGCCAACGCCGCCCGCCGGGTCGCCCCACGCCGCCGGGTCGTCCGACGCTGCCGGGTCGTCCGACGCCGCCAGGTCGTTCCCACGCCGCCGGGTCAGCGTCCGCTGACTCGGCCGTGCAGCAGGAACGAGAGCGCCGAGTGCACATCGTCGATCGACCGCTCCGGCTGGAACGCCTGCCAGTCCAGCGCGGCCACGAGCACCATGCCGACCAGGGCCGCGGCCGTCAGCTGGACGTCGATCTCCTCGCTGAGCTCACCGTTCTTCACCCCCTCGCGCAACACCCCCTCGACCACGGCGACGGCCTCCTGACGCACCACCAGGAGGGTCGACTGCCAGGCCCGGTTGGTGCGCCACATCTCCGCCACGTACAGCTGGGTGAAGGCCGGGTAACGGTCGATGAAGATCAGACCGGCCCTGATCATCGCGTCCAGGGCCTCGACCCGGCTGCCGCCGCGCTCCTCGGTGTCCTCGGCCGCGGAACGCAGCGACGCCGTGAGCAGCCCGACGCCGTGGCGCAGCAACTCCTCGAAGAGCTCGGTCTTGCTCTTGAAGTTGTAGTAGACCGTGCCCTTCGCGACCCCGGCGCGCTCGGCGATCTCGTCCACCGTGGTCGCCGAGAAGCCCTTCTCGGCGATGAGAGTCACCGCCGCCTCGTAGAGCTTCTGCCGGGTGGCCTGGCGGCGCGTGGTGCTACTGCTTTCCATACTCCTGATTCTCACAGGTCCGGGCGTGCTCACAGGCTCAGCTCCGGATGCAGCCGCTCCAGGGTCCACACCTGCTTGCGGCGCGCGGCGACCGCGGTCAGGGCGAGCGCCCCCGCCGTGAAGGCCAGCAGTACCGCGCTGCCCTGCCAGACCGGGCCGAGGCTGCCGCCCGTGATCAGCCGGCGCAGGCCCTCGACGACGTAACTCATCGGCAGGTAGGGGTGGATCGCGTTGAAGAATCCGGGGCTGGTCTGCACGGGATACGTGCCCCCGGCCGAGGTCAGCTGGAGCATCAGCACCGCCAGCACGAGGATGCGTCCCGCGGCCCCGAACCGGGCGTTGAGCCACTGCACGATCGCTGCGAAGCAGCAGGTCACCAGCGCGAGGAAGCCGATCGTCCCGGCCGCGCGGGTCATCTGCAGCCCGAGCCCCCAGTGCAGTACGGACATCAGCGCGGCCACTTGGAGCAGCCCGATCGCGGCGACCGGCAGCCAGCCCGCGAAGGCGATCCGCCAGGCGGAGGCCCCGGCCGCGAGGGCGCGCCGGTTGAGCGGCTGGATCAGCATGTACGCCACCATCGCGCCCACCCAGAGGGAGAGCGGGATGAAGTAAGGGGCGAAGCCGGTGCCGTAGTTGGGGGCCGCGTGCAGTGACTCGGAGGCCAGCCGCACCGGGTCGGCCATGACCTCCGTACGCGCGTCGCGGTCCTTCTTGTCGTAGTCGGGGATCTTGCCGACGCCGTCGTTGAGTCCCTCGGCGAGGGTCGCCGAGCCGTCGCCTAGCCGGATCAGCCCACCGTCCAGGTCGGTCGCGCCCTTCTTGAGATTGCTCACGCCCGTGTCCAGGTTCGCGGAGCCCGTCCTGGCCGTGGCCAGGCCGGTGTGCAGTTCGTTCGCTCCCTTGGCGACCTTGTGGGCGCCGGTGTTCAGCGCGTTGACCTTCTCCACGGCGGACTTCAGGTCCTCGTCCAGGTGCGGCGCGTTCTTGGCCAGGTCATCGGCCTGCTGCTGCAGTGTGGTCAGCCGGCCGCGCAGCTTCTTCAGATCACCGTTCTGGTTGGTGACCAGCCCGTTCACATCGTCGGCGACCTTCGCGACATCGGCCGCCGCGGTCTTCGCGCGCTTCAGCGGCGGGCAGACGGTGGGGTCGGCGAGCGGCTGCTCCGTGCAACGGGTGCGGTAGACCTCGGTCAGTTCGTCGGAGGCCGTGTGGGCGGCGGTGGCCGCGGTGGGCGCCGTCTTCACCAGCAGGTCGAGGTTGTCCCGCACGGTCTGCGAGGAGTCAGCGACCAGCCGGGCGGTGTCGCCGATGGACTTTCCGTTGTCCTTCAGGAACGGGCGGACGTCGGCCGCCACCCCGTTGACCTTGTCGGCGAGCAGCTGGGTGCCGTCGGCGACCTGCCGGGAGCCGGTTTCGAGGTCGCCCGCGCCCTTGTTCAGCTTGACGATTCCACTGGCCAGACTGCTGCTGCCGTCCTTGGCGTCCTTCAGCCCGTCCGCGAGATCCTGCGACCCCTTCTTCGCCTTTCCGATGCCGCCCTTGAGGTCGTCGGCACCCTTGGCCGCCTTCGCGGTGGCGTCATGGAGGTCGGAGAAGCTGATGAAGATCCGGTCGAGGAAGCCGCGTGAGGCGTTGGTCGACGCGGCGGTGCGCACCTCGGAGAACACCGAACGGGAGATCTGCCCGACGATGTAGTTGTTGGCGTCGTTGGTCCGCACCTGGAGCGCGCCGGTCTCGGGGGAGTCGCCCGAACTGGACGCGATCCGCTTGCTGAAGTCCGACGGCATGGTGAGCGAGAGGTAGTACGTACCGTCCTCGACGCCCTTGTGCGCCTCGGCGGAACTCACCTCGTGCCATTCGAAGGTCTTGGAGTCGAGCAGCTTGCCGGTGATCTCGTCGCCCGCCGTGATGCGTTTTCCGTCGGCGGTGGCGCCCTTGTCGTTGTTGACCAGTGCCACCGGGATCTTGTCGAGGCGGCCGTACGGGTCCCAGAAGGAGCACAGGTACAGGGCGCCGTAGAGCAGCGGCAGCAGCAGGAGCGCGATGAGTGCGGCGACCGGCAGCTTCCCCCTGCCGAAACGCTTCAGCTCAAGCGCGGCCAGTTTCGGCGAACGCATCGGCCGGTCCCTCCTCGGTCGTGGTCTCCTCGGCCGCGGCATCGCGCGTGTCCGCCGGTGCGGCCGTGGGGGTGTCGGTACGTACGGTGATGGCGCCCTCGGGCGCCTGACTGCACACGGCAAGCACGGTCGGGCCGCTGTCGGCGACGGACCGCAGCAGCTCCCAGGCCTCGGCGCGTTCGGCGTCGGAAAGCTTGAGATCGGCGTCGTCCACCGCGAGCAGTCGCGGCCGGTCGAGCAGCGCGAGGGCGATGGCCAGCCGCAGCGCCTCCAGTCGTTCCAGATCCCGTACGGAGGTCCGCTCGGCCTTGGGCAGGGTGGTGAGGTCCAGTCCGGCGGCATCCAGCGCCGCGTCGATCCGTCCCCGCGCGGCGGCGACGCGCTCGGCGCGCGGACGCAGCAGAGCGCGCAGCGAACCGTTGAAGCGGCGCTGCAGCAGGGCCCGCTCGCGCAGGTGCTCCGCGACGGTGAGGGCCGGGTCGAGTTCGCTGACCCCGGTCACCGGGCCCAGTGCGCTGATGCGGCGTACGGCGGCCATTTTGCGTGGCAGACGCAGTCCGCCGATCTCCGCCAGGCCCTCGGTGGGGCGCATCCGGCCGGTGAGCGCGAGCAGCAGGCAGGTCCGGCCGGAGCCGGAGGGGCCCTCGATCGCCACCAGTGAGCCGGGCCCGGCCTCGATGCATACGCCCCGGAAGGCCCAGCCGCGCGGTCCCCTGAGCCCGAGTTCCTCGGCGGTGACGGCTGCCCCGTGCGGGCTGTCCACAGACTCTCCCCTAAGTTTTTGAACTGACTGGTCAGTTCAAAAACTTAGCCCGAACTCGCCATCGAGGCAAAGGCGCAGGTCAGGGGTGAGATGGGGTCGATTGTCAGTGGTGCCCGCCACGATGGATACATACCGCCACGGAGTCGTTACACGAGACAGGAGGTTTCGTCATGGCCCACTCGTCCGCAGCAGCCGCATCCCGGCGCCGCGCAGACGGCCCTGCCCCCTCACTGACCGGCCCGGCAAGCGATGTCCATCCCGTCCTGCGCCGCACCACGGCGCCGCCCGCCGCCCTCGATCTGCTCGCCCAGGCACGCGCCGGCCTCGACGAGGCCGCCGTTCTCGATGTGCCGAACGAGCGGTATGCCACCGCCCACCTTGCCGCGCTGCGCACCGCCGCCGCCGTGCTCGCCGCGCGGGCCCGCCCCGAGACCTCCAGGCGGCGCCGGGAGCGGATCCGCAGCGCCTGGGAAGTCCTCCCGGAAATAGCCCCCGAGTTGACCGAATGGAGCGCGCTGTTCGCCTCCGGCGCCCGCCGCAGGGCCCGCGCGGAAGCCGGGATGCCGGGCGCGGCCAGCCGACGGGACGCCGACGACCTGCTGCGTGACGCGGAGATGTTCCTGCGGCTGGTCGAGCGGCTGCTGGTGCTTCAGCCGGTGCTCCCACAGGCCCGGAGGGAACGGCCCGACGCGGGATGACGGAGACGGTGGCGCGAGGCAATAGGGTGGACAGCACGTGTACCACCTGCACTGTTCACGCTCCGCCGTCAGTGGCGGCACCGTGCCGAGGAGTCATCTGCCGTGTCGGACCAGCTGCGCCCCCGCGCCTCCCTCCGTACCGCTGTGGTCTGGGAGGTCCTGAAGGACGCCCTCGACCACCGGGTCAAGGCGACCGGCCGGGACGCCCTGGATGTCCTGGACACGGGTGGCGGCACCGGCAACTTCGCAGTGCCGGTGGCCCGTCTCGGCCACCGGGTCACCGTCGTCGACCCCAGCCCGAACGCGCTCTTCGCCCTGGAGCGCCGCGCCGCCGAGGCCGGGGTCGCCGACCGGGTCCGCGGGGTCCAGGGCGACATCCACGGCCTGTTCGAGGTGGTGGAGCGCGGTGGTTACGACGCGGTGCTGTGCCACGGAGTCCTGGAGTACGTGGACGACCCCGCCGAGGGGGTGCGCAACGCGGTCGAGGCGCTCCGTCCGGCCGGTGCGCTCAGTCTGCTCGCTGCCGGGCTCGGTGGTGCCGTCCTGGCCCGGGCGCTCGCCGGTCACTTCACCGAGGCCCGGCAGGCGCTCGGCGACCCGGCGGGCCGCTGGGGCGAGGGGGACCCGGTGCCCCGGCGCTACACCGCGGAGCAACTCACCGAGCTGGTCTCCGCGGCGGACGTCGAGGTCGGCGCGGTCCACGGCGTGCGGGTCTTCGCCGACCTCGTACCGGGCGTCCTGGTGGACACCGAGCCCGGCGCCATGGAGGCCCTGCTCAAACTGGAGGCGGCCGCGGCCGAACTGCCCGCCTTCCACTCGGTCGCGACGCAGCTCCACGTACTGGGCACGAAGCGCGCCTGAGACGTTCTGGGCACGAAGCGCGGCCGGGTGCCGGAGGTAGCGCGGCTGTAGCGCGGCTGATCAGGGACGCAGCCGCAGATGGAGTACGGCCCAGGACCCCCGATCGGGGGCTTCGCCCCGTATGATCGTGGGACACCATCCGGCATGACGGATCGGAGGTTGGGGAATCAACGCCTCAGCAGCTGAGCCGTTGTGGCGGCCCGGACTGGCTGATTGGCAAAGTAGGGCGGGTTTCACGGGGGCGAATCCCTGCCTATCCTGGAAGGGCCGCATACC
This sequence comes from Streptomyces sp. NPDC057543, assembly GCF_042801895.1. Taxonomy (NCBI): domain Bacteria; kingdom Bacillati; phylum Actinomycetota; class Actinomycetes; order Kitasatosporales; family Streptomycetaceae; genus Streptomyces; species Streptomyces sp. NPDC057543. The sequence goes on from NZ_JBHVFF010000040.1 coordinate 38,035, forward strand.
GGCCGCCCCCCGCGGCCGACGACGAGGAGGACTCCGTGCCGCTCTCGGAGCACGAGCAGCGAATGCTCGAGCAAATGGAGCGAGCGCTGTACGCCGAAGATCCCAAGTTCGCGACAGCGCTCGAGGGAAGCGGGCTGCGTACGTACACCCGGCGACGGGTCTACCAGGCGGTCGCAGGCTTCCTGGTGGGTATCGCGCTCCTCATGGCCGGAATGGTCGCCCAGCAGATCTGGATCAGCGTGGTGGGGTTCCTCGTCATGCTCGGCTGTGCGGTCCTTGCGGTCACTGGTTGGCGCAAGGCGCCCAAACCGGGCGAACGGCAGGCAGCCGGAAGCGGCGGCGACAGCCGTCGGCCCAGGCAACGCCGGACCGTGATGAACCGGATCGAGCAGCGGTGGCAGCGCCGCCGTGACGAGCAGGGCCAGTAGGCCCCCGGACAGTCTTTGGGTGAGGGGCGGTCGCGATTCCGCGGCCGCCCCTCACACGTGCCCGGGCCGGGCCGTCGCCGCCGACTTTGTCCTCGGTCGCCAGGCAGGCTGGAGAATCAGGCTCGCGGCCATTCAGGCCAAGGCGTCGCGCTGCCCCAGGAACTGCCAGGTTCGGTCGCGCCAGTGCCAGTGCCGGAGCCCGGGCCCGGTGCCGGCGCGAAGCAGCAGGGGAGACCGGGGGAAGGCCACAGGCCCGCCCGCTGCCGGGGCGGGCGGGCGAGAGGGCGAGAAGGGTGCCGGGCGGTCCCCGGGCCGCCTACCTGCCGGGCGGACCTGAGCCGCCCACCTGCCGGCTCGTTCGGTGATCGATGCCAAAGGCGGGCCTCCGGCCCGCGCCCCTCCCGTCACCCCTGCCGACGGGAAGGCAGCACCATGCTTGTGCGCCTCCCGCTCACGTCCCTCCCGCTCACCCCTGCTGGCGGGACGGTCGCCGCAGCCACCCCGTCCACCGGTCCCGGGCCCACCGCGCCGCCCACCTGCCGGTGAACGCAGCCCAGCGGTCCGACGCCGCCCAGATCACCCGAACGGCCGAGCGCGGAGCCACGATCGCGCGGGCCCTGGCGAACCGGCCGGACGCCGCCCGCAGACCCGCCCGTACCGCCTCGACGTCCTCGGCGAGCCCGGTACTCGACCGGGGCTCCGGGGTATAGAGCACCTGCTCCACCGCCCCCGCCACCCGGTGCACCGCGGCGGCTCCGTCGGGTTCGAGCTGTCCCAGCCGCACCACCCTGGCCGCCGTCTTGCGCGGGGTCCGGGAATCGTCCGGCTCGATGCCGTGATCCCACGCCGTGTCGGTGATCTCCTGCCAGGCCGCCAGCGTTCTCGCCGTCGTATCCGCCGGCGTGCGTCCCGCGGAGAAACTCAGCCTGTGCTTGCGGGCCCGAAGCCGCCAGAGCATCGGCAGCAACGGCAGCACCAGGATCACCAACGCGCCCAGGACCACGCCGAGGATGGTGCCCGTGGGCGTCCCGGAATCCGTCGGGGCCACCACTCCCGGCGCCGCCGAGCTGCCGCACTCACCCTGTTTGCGCATCTGGGCCGGGCAGCTCTCCGCGACGGACGGTGCGACCGGCGGAGCGGCCGAGGCACCCATCTCCGGCCGGGCCGGGTCGGACGTGCCGCTCGACGGGGCGTCCGGCTGGGTGTAGGACGGGGCGGTGCCCCGCGTCGGGGTCGGCTCGAAACGGGTCCACCCGACACCCTCGAAATACAGCTCGGGCCAGGCATGCGCATCGCGCAGTCCCACCGACACCGAACCGTTCGACTGCGCGGTGCCGGGAGTGAAGCCCACCGCGACCCGGGCCGGGATGCCCAGCGTGCGCGCCATCGCGGCCATCGTGAACGAGAAGTGGACGCAAAAGCCCCGCTTCTCCTTCAGGAACCGGCCGATCGCCGCGCTCCCGGAACCCGAGTTCACGGAGGTGTCGTAGGTGAAGCCACCCTCCGAGGCGAAGAAGTTCTGCAGCTTCACCGCCCGCTCGTAATCGTTGCTCGCGCCCTTCGTCACCCGGTCCGCGGTCTGCCTGACCACCCTCGGCAGGGAGTCGGGAACACGGGTGTACTCGCGCTGCAGAGCGACCGGCGCGGGGCCCGCCGCGGCCAGCTGATCGGCGGTCGGCTGGACCACCAGACTGGAGACCTGGTACTGCGCACCGCGGGTCGTCTCCCCGCCGTCACCGACGAGGGTCCGTCCCATCGGCTCGTACCGCCAGCGTCCGCCGATCCTGACCTCGGTCGCGGGGTAGGGGAGTGGCAGATAGGTCTGCTGGTAGGAGCTCGACGCGGAGACGTTCGTGCTGATCTCCGTGGCCGTGACGTCCGGCCCGAGACCTTCCGGGGCCGGGAGTCGCTTCGGCACATCCTTCAGGCGGCGCGTGGAGGGCCGCCACTCGTTCCCGGTGAACTGGTCCAGGGCCAGGATCCGCAGGTAGAAGCCCTGTGGGTCGGTGGAATTGGTGCGGTAGGACATCACCTCCCGGTTCTCCGGCTGGTTCAGGTTGTTCTGCAGCGAGATCAGAGGGTTCACCGCGGAGATGGTGCCTCCGCCACCGCTCCCCTTGCCGTTCCCGCCCCCCGTACCGGCCAGCAGGCCGCTGTCGAGAGCAGGCAGCGCAGCCGGCACGAACAACGAGATCCCCAGCGCCAGCGCGCCGATGCGGCGGCCGGTGCGGACCGGTGCCG